>CAZCAD010000007.1:0-20156 GCA_964496525.1 uncultured Flavobacteriales bacterium
CCTCTGTTCCTAAGAAACCGAACTGCCCTGTGAACTCATGAATTTTGTCATTTCCTTTTCTTAATCGTAAATCAAAAACTCCGGCAGTGCTGTTCCCATATTCAGCAGGGAAGGCACTCATAAAGAAATCAGAGTTGTCCAGAAACTTATTGTTCAAGATAGAAATCGGTCCGCCGGTTGAGCCGGCAATGCCAAAATGGTTAGGATTGGGGATGTTGATTCCTTCAATTCTGTAAAGAATTCCAAGGGGTGAATTTCCACGAATTACAATATCGTTTCTGGAATCGTCCGTCCCTTGCACACCGGCGTAACTTGCCATCATTCTTGCAGGATCTGCCCGGCTTCCGGCATAGCGATTTGTTTCTTCCACCGAAAAAGTCTGAGCACTCACGGTTGCCATGTCATTCATGACCTCTCCCTTTTTTCGTCCTGTTACTGTAACCGTTGCGCCCACAATCGATGTTTCTTCCAACAAAACATTCAGATAAGTTTCTTTACCGGAATACACAATAATCGTGATTGTTTGTTTGGCATAACCAATTGAGCTTATCTCAAGGGGGTGCTTTCCTACCGGCACCTTAGGAATATTGAATCGGCCATTGGCATCACAAATTCCTCCTAAAATAGCCTTACCCGAATCCCGGATGACTTTAACTTTTGCTCCGATTAATGGAAACTGAGACTCTGAATCTACGACCGTTCCCCGAACATTCTGTGTAATCGTTTGCGAATAGCTGTTAAATGATGAGCAAAACGCAAAAACAAGTAGAATTGTTTTCATAGGATTAGTTTTTGAACCCAAATAGGGCTATTGGTTTGGAACAAATGTATGTTGCGACAATCAAGGAAAATAATTGAATTGCGAGCAGTACGCACAGAATCTGCGGGCAGCGCAAATGCGTGTTTGACTAAAAAAGCATGGTTTTCCTTTGAAATCGGGCCGGACAACAGAAATCGCATGGGGTTAAATTTCTGCTCGAATATACAAAATTACTCTAATGAGGCATCGGTCGCCACCTTCTTCTTACCACCAAAAATGACCCCGAGTAAAATCTCATGACTTCCGGTGCTGTAATTCTTGAGTGCTGTATGAGTGATATCATAAGCATATCCGATGCTGATCATTTTCTTATACATGAATCCACCCATTACCGTCCAGGCATCTTCGGTTCGGTAGCCTCCCCCAAGCCAAACGGTCTCTTTATAAAAAAACATGAGGTTAAAATCCCATTTAAAAGGAGCCGGCCATCCTGTTTTCAGTAAAATACCGGGCTCAATAATAAAATCCTCACCAAGTCGGAATTTATAGCCACCCATAAAATACAGGTGATCCTCCATAAATGACTGAGAACTTAGCTGCTGATTTGATAAGAAGGTCACTTTATTTCTAAAGAGCTGACCAATTGAGGCACCGAAGTACCAATCAGGGTGATGAAGATAAATTCCGAACTTACCATCCGGATTAAAAGACTTTAATAATCCGTTCGAGAAATAAAAATCCCCCGGATGATAGGTCGTAATTTTATCCGCATCGAGCAGCCACTCGTTGAATCCAAATGACAAACCAAAGGATAGATGAATGTTATCGCTAAACTTAGCGTGATAGGCATACGACGCTTGAAACCCAATTCTCCGTGTTGGCCCGACAACATCGGTGTAAACATAAGCGCCAACAGCCATATTCTTGGCTTTAAGTGGGCCCTGGGCGCTCAAGGTAAAGGTTCGAGGCGAATCATTGATCCCAATCCATTGATAGCGGTTGTTGGTAACAGCCTCCCAATAATTATTCGAACCGGCATAAGCGGGATTGAATGCATATTTATTGAATACCCATTGCGAGTATTGTGGTAGCTGCTGACCGTAAACCGAGCTTGTCAAGAATATGACCGATATGACTAATAATTTCTTCATAATCTTACCACATTACGGTTATAGGCCCGGTGAATGGTTCATCAAATTCTGGCGGAAGTGTTATCGTCGGATGGCTAATGTCGATCACGTAATAGTACGTGCCGGCAGGTAATCGTTCGCCATCTTTTGCTCGTGTTCCATCCCAATCATTTGCATAAGACTGATCGCTTGTATAAAGCTCATCACCCCATCGGTTATAGATACCGATAAAGACCTCAACTCCGGGATAAGAATTGTTCAATTGTGAAATAAGGTCAAGAATCCAGGTATCGTTAAGTCCATCCCCGTTAGGTGAAATACCATCCGGAATAATTACCTCCGGCAGCACTTCAACATAGGCCGAGTCAATGGCTTGACAACCGTTAGAATCTGTGAGTGTAACATAATACCAGGCTGATACCTGCGGTTCTATGATATTTGGATTATCAACATCAGTTGCATCTAAATAATCAGGAGGCGTCCATAGAATCGTGCCTCCCGTAATGGTCGATGTTGGTGATCCTCCGAGCTGTCCGGTTTCGGTTGCGAATAACTGTAGATCCGGACCGGCCTCCACCGATAAACTATCGTTCACTATTACAATCATTGTATCCGTATTAGTACAGCCGTTGTAATCAACCTGCAGGACGTAGTTTGTTGCACCTACCGGATTACCCAACAGACAGAGCAGGGAATCTGTTGACAGGATGTTACCCAAAGTGTCCGACCATGTGTAAATCACCCCCGGCAAGGTAACATTCGTCGTGCCGATTATGCATAGCGAATCATTGAAACAGATCAAGGTGTCATTTCCTGCATAAGCGAATACTGTAAGCAAAGTATCCACTGCAATTGTATCAAAGGCCTGGCATCCGTCGGCATCAGTCACTACTAAATAATAAATCATGGGCCACAGACCTGTCGGGTCTTCAACGTTGAAAGTATCGATAAAAGTCTCTGACACATATTCATACGTCAATGGAAGAACCCCTCCGGTAATCGTTATCCAGATTTCGCCATCGGCTATGTTCAGACAAGTAGCACTGACTATACTATCGACTGTAATAATGATCTCAGGCGGTTCAACAACTGTTCCTGTTTGTACGACAGTGCATCCATTAACATCTACAATTGTTACAGTATACGTACCGTCGCACAATCCCGATGCAGTTGCTGTTGTTTGAAAGGCGGGATCATCCCAACTGAAAGTAAACGGTAATGTTCCTCCGATTGGGTTAGAGACGATCAATCCATCACATATTCCAAAGCAGCTCGGATTAATCTCAAATAATGGATTTACAATAATAGTATCAGCTTCAGTTATCGTGTAAGACTGATACGAAACACATCCGACCGCATCGATAATTTCAAGGATATAATCTCCTACACAAACTCCTGTGTAAAGCGGATTCGTTTCACCCACTATCGGTGCGCCGGTATCATCAAGCCATTGATAACTAAAGGGTGCTGCTCCACCCGTCTGACTCAGTGTATCCAGAGTTCCATCACAAATGCCAAAGCAGCCTACGCTGGTTCCGGTTAATGTTGCCACAGGGGCACCGATATTAGAAAGTCCGTAAACAAAGTCCTCTGTACATCCAACTGCATCTGTCACCGTCAAGGTATATATTCCGGCAGATAAGCCGGTGATTGAAGCAGTCGTTCCACCTGTACTCCATAAGTAAGTGTGAGGAAGAATTCCTCCCGCAGTAACCACAGTTATTGACCCATCCGAGACACCACAAACGGGATTATTAATATTATCTATTGCGGTAATGGGTGCTGGATCTGACATAACGACCATAATGGTAAATGTGCATCCGGCAGCATCAGTTATCTCACAGTAGTAGGTGCCGGCACATAATCCTGTTTCGGTATCCAATGTAGAACTATTATGTAACCAGAAGTATGTATAAGGCGGTGTGCCACCTGCCCCACTGATAGTTATGGCACCATCACAGTTTCCAACACAGGTAATAGCTGTAACCAGGTCTATAGCCGTTAATCCGCCATTATTTGGTACAGTAATCGGTTGATTAGCTGTGCAGCCATTATCATCCGTTACCACTACCTCATATACACCTGAGCAGAGTCCGCTAATCGATGTACCACTTGAGCCATTATTCCAGAGACTTACTAATGTTCCCGTTCCGCCGGATACGGCAATATCAATCGCTCCATTACATAGGCCACAATCTGATGGCGTAACGGTAATGGGAGTAATAATTATCGCAGGAGGATCAACCAACGTTGTATCGTAGAAGTTAACACATCCGAGAGCATCTGTTACTTCTACCGTATAAGTTCCGGCAGACAGCCCGGTGGGATCTTCAGCGACGGAGCCGCCCGGATCCCATTCAAATGTAAACGGTGGATTGGCTCCTGTTACCGTAATATCTAAACTTCCGTCTGATGATCCAAAACATAAAGGGTGATTAACAGCATCCCAAACAAGATTGGTTGTGTTGAAATTTGGAATGTCTATATCAAATGTCGCAGAGCAACCATTCGCGTCTGTCACAATGACATAATAAATTCCGGCAAATTGATTCAAGATTATATTGCTCGTTTCACCCGGAATTATGGTCAATGTATTGTCATACCATTGATAAGTAAGCGGTGGATTTCCTCCGGCTGCAAAAACTGTTGCATTTCCATCGGCGACTCCACAAGTTGCAGGATTTGCGAAAGTACTTCCTGTAATTTCAGGGAAGCCAGAAACTGCAACCGGAATAAGTCCGGTAGTACATCCATTTGCATCTGTTACTTCGATTGTATAGCTGCCGACACAAAGGTTTATTACCCCGGGATTCGTTCCCCCAACAATAGGAACACCGCCTATATCAAGCCATTCGTAGATGTATGGAAGTGTTCCTCCAACCGGAAATACCGTGGCGGTTCCATCACAAAATCCAAAGCAAGATGCAGGGGTTGTTGTAAAAGTTGCGGTTAATTCGAGTGGCTCCGTAATGGTAATTACTGCCGAAGTGAAATTACATCCGTTCGCGTCTTGAATGACGGCATAATAATCTTCAGGACAAAGCCCTGTAATTGTAAGTGTCGTTAAACCTAGTAAGCCACCACTGTCATACCAATTTATAGAATATGGAGGCAGTCCGCCGACAGGGGTGACAGTTGCCGTTCCATCGCACAGTCCGAAGCAAGTGACATTTGTCCCCACAATTGGTGATGAAAGTGCAAGCGGTTCAGAAATGGTGACAAAAGGAGTCATGGTTATAATACAGCCATTTGCATCTGTAATTTCTACTGTATAGTTGCCGGGACATAGGTTAGTAATTACCGGTCCGGTTTCCCCGGGTATCGGAACACCTGCGCCGTCAAGCCATTGATAGGTGTATCCGCCACCGCCACCGCTAACCGCCACTGAAATGATTCCATTGCAAAACCCATTGCAACTTACAGGAGTAACAGTAGGTGTAATAAGAATAGGTGTTGGATCCAAAATAGTGAAACAGATTGATTCAATACATCCGTCGCTATCTGTTATATCCACACACCATGATCCCGCTCCAAGACCGGAGATATTGGCTGTACCTGCTCCAAATGGAGGCACCGGCGTCCAAACATAAGTGTAGCCTCCACCCGATCCACCCGTCGGTACTAAGTCAATTGCCCCATCAGTATCACCATTACAGGTGATAGGAGTTATTGTTTCGTTCGGAATGATTTGAGTTGGGCTATTGATTGTAACAAAGTCAACTGACACACATCCGGAATTGTTAATTACCTCAACGAAGTAGTCGCCGGCGCAAAGCCCGGTTACCGATGTACCTGTTTCAGGAGGCGAAAGCGGAAGCCCTGTTGAACCGTCAAACCATTCATTTGTACAGGGAGGGTCAGCACAAACATAAATTACATCTGCAGTCCCGTCACATACCCCAAAGCAACTGGCATCTGTTGATGCCATCGTGAGCGATTCACCGGTTATATCGGAAATTCCAAAAGTTTCTGTATATGTACACCCATTGGCATCAGTCACTTCAACTGATATCACACCGGCACAGAGGCCGAAAGCCATGTTAGTGCCCTCTCCGCCCGCAGGATCCGGAGTCCAATCATAGGAATATGGAGGGGTTCCTGAACCGGGAGTCATGTTAATCGTCGCACTACCATTACAAATGCTGCATGTTGAGGGGTTTGTGAAAGTAGAGAAAGCAGTTAAGGGATCTAAAGGTTCAGTTATAACGATAGTTGTATCCAGTACACACCCATTTGCATCCGTGATCGTAAGGATTATCGGTCCGGCACATAATGCAACTGCAAAAGGCCCAACCTGTCCGTCAGACCATGTTATTGTATACGGTCCTAAGCCCCCGGTCGGGCTGACTGCAATTGAACCGGTGCAATCCCCATTACAGAGCACATTAGTAATCACAGGATTTGATAAAATAGGATTGTTATCAATTATCGTAAACGTAATTGTCGTGTCACAAACTCCTGCATCGGATATCGTCACACTGACAATACCAGCACAGAGGTTAGTTGCTGTCGGTGTAACTTGCAACAATGGGTCATCCCATTGATAAGTATATGGCGGATTATTGCCTGCATTTACAATTACGCCGGCTATTCCGTCGCAAGAGCCGAAACAGGTAATATTTGTCTGGAATTCAGTAATGTCCCATGCATCAACAGGAGGTGTTAAATCAAAGGGGCCAAAAGTTGCCGAACATCCATTAATGTCTGTAATAGTCAGGTTATAAAATCCCTGACAAATCCCATTAATCGTATCATTTGTTTGACCCGGTATTGGTACAAGCAGGTCATCCAACCATTGATAGAAATAAGGCGCAACACCCCCTGAGGCAACGACGTCTATCGTTCCATTACAATCTCCAAAACATGATATAAGTGAAATATTGAAAATTGCTGTTATCTCCGTTGGTTCTAATATGGGAAGACATGAACTGCTAACCGTACATCCGTTGGCATCAACAATCACGACAGAATAATCTCCCGGTCCCAGTCCGGTTGCGGTTGGCGTAAATTGACCAATCGGCAAACCGGTTGCACAATCGATCCAGTCATAAGAGAGAGGAGCTGTGCCGCCTGATACACTTACAGTGGCGGTACCATCATTTAATCCAAAACATGTAACGTCTGTCGACGTTTCCAAATCGATGGATAAAGCCGGCGGTTCAGTAACAACGACAGGAAAGGACACCGTGCAGCCGGTGATATCAGTTACCTCGACATTCCAAATACCGGCGCATAGGCCCCCGGCAGCTGTTGTGCCTTGTCCACTGCCCGGCAGAGGAACCCAATTATAAGTATATCCCGGAACACCCCCTGCAGCCACAACCGTAGCCGATCCGTCACAAAGACCATTACAGCTCACGGGTGTTGAGCCAAGAACGGCAGTAATTTCCGGAGGCTCATTTATTGAAATCGTATCTGAAGAAACACAACCTGTGGCATTAGTTAGCACGGCAATATAAGTTCCGGCACAAAGACCTATAATAGTTTCACCAGCCGGATTAGCGGGGCTTATAGGGGCGCCTACCGGTAAACCGGTGCCTTGATCAAAGAATTCCAGTGTATAAGGCGGATCTAAGGATCCCCATGAAACTGTAATTGTACCGTCACATACTCCAAAACAAGAAGCATCGGTAGAATCCAAAACGAGAACCTCTACGGCCAAACTATTAATGGTTACCGACATGGTTGCAGTACACCCGGCTGCGTCTTCTATATCGACGCTATACACACCGGGACAAAGCCCTGTTACATTAGGAGTTCCTTGTCCGGTTCCGGGTGCCGGTGTCCATGTATAGGTAAAACCGCCGGCCCCACCTATTGCCAGGACATCCGCAGTTCCATCACAGAATCCACAAGTTGCATCTGTCGTTGAGATCGTGGCTGTTATAATTGCGGGTAATTCAATAATTGGAATGGTATCTGAAACGATAATACATCCTGCCGCATCTGTGATAACGGCATAATAGTCTCCCGGACACAGGCCGGTAATCGTATCATTAAATATCCCCATCGTTATGCCTGTACCTGCGTCAAACCACTCATACGTGTATCCGGGCGTTCCGCCACCAACAACAACATTCGCCTCTCCTGAACACGTTGCGAAACAGGTTGCATTGACAAGGTTGGTATCAACTGTAAATGCGGGTGGCTCTGTAATGATAAATACTATAGTGGTATCGCAAAGATTAGCGTCCTCAATGGTTACCGTATAAATGCCTGCACAAAGTGTAATTGCGGTAGGCGTTGTTTGAAGCAATGGATCATCCCATTGGAATGTATAAGTTCCAGGACCAGTACCACCACTAATAACTACCGCAGTTGCTGTTCCGTCACAATCGCCGGGACAAATAATATTCGTTTGCGAAGAATCTAATACGAATGGAGGAGGTTCTATTAGCGTTACCGCATCGCTTCCTACACAACCGTTAGCGTCAGTTACGGTCACGGTATAAGTGCCTACGCAAAGCCCACTGACTACAGGAGTTATGGAAGCCCCCGGATCATCCCACAGTATGTTGTAAAGCGTCGTTCCGCCTGAAATACCTACTGATACGGATCCGTTACAGTCTCCATTACACAGTGGGTTTGCAATTATAGCTGCTGCGACCGTTAAGGGTGATGGTTCAGATATGGTGAAGCTTAAAGTGGTGTCGCAGCCATTGGCATCGGCAATGGTAACTGTCCAAACCCCCACAGTCAGGCCCGATACGTTTGGTGTACCCGCTCCAACAGGAGGAACAGGAACCCAGGTATAAGTGTAAGGGGCACCGATTCCGCCGCTATTGACTATGATATCAATAGCTCCATTTGCATCGCCGCTACATAGAATATTCGTAACTACAACGGTAAGATCGTATACAACAGGATTTGTTAATGTGACTGAGCCTGTGGTACTACAGCCGTTAGCGTCTATAAGCAACAGATCGTACGTTCCCGCGCACATACAGGACGGAGTCGCCGTTGTTCCATCACAAGGAGGAATTGGTGACCAAATATATGTATAAGGTAGCGTTCCACCACCGGGAGTGGCGGTGGCAGTTCCATCGCATAGATCATAACAAGTAGGATCGGTAAATGTCAATACAAGTGTCAATTCAGGGGGTTCAAGAACTTCTATTGGCACCATGACGGAATCACAACCAAGTATATCTGTAATGGTAACTTGATAAAAACCGGGACAGAGCCCGATAATTGAGTCTGCTGCTCCGACACCAATCCCACCTGGGAAAGTTGTCCACGAATATGTGTAACCCGGAGTTCCCCCGGATAGTACATCAACATCAACCGACCCATCACAAATTCCAAAACATGAAACTGAATAAGCATCCAGATTCAAGATAAAAGGAGGAGGTTCACCAATAGTGATTAAACCAAGCGTATCATCGCATCCATTCACGTCGGTTGCAATTACAAAGTAATCACCGGCACAGAGAGTTGTTGGGTCTTCAACCGTACTAACTACAAGTAAAGTTGCATTGTCAACCCATTCAAATGTGTAACCGGGAGTTCCTCCAACAACGGTTATATCGGCCGTCCCATTACAATCGCCGTTACAAATGGCATTCGTGAATCCATCAAGGGTAATTGTCACTGCCGGAGGATCAATGATCGTCACTGTCGTATCCTTGGGACATCCATTATTATCAGTAACGGTAAGAGTGAATGTTCCAGAGCAGAATCCAATACCGGGATTCGTTCCCTGACCTGAGGTTGGTACTGTACTCCAGAAATAAGTCCACGGCCCTCCGTTACCCCCTGTAGGCGAGGCTAATACTTCCGCATCGCAATCACCAAAGCAAGATGGTGGTGTAATGGTATAATTCGGAATTATAGGGGGAGGGCCTATGACCTCAACAGAATCCGTATACGGACACAAATTTACATCCGTCATGTTTACGACGTTCCAACCATCACATAATCCAATCGGATTTGGCGTTGTTTCACCACTACTCGGCCAGAAAAGAACGTAAGGCGGTGTTCCACCACCCGGAAAAGTAAATGCTGAACCGTCACAACTGTCAGGGCATGAGTTGGTAAATGAAATCGGCGCACCAATATTCAGATCAAGAGGATCGGTAAAACTGTGGCCACTCGTACACTGATCATATACACCGGGCGCAACTTCGTTTGACGAATCTATAACTATGACGGTATAGGTGCCTGCACAGAGATTGGAATATACCGTTTGATCAGTGAAGGGGCCTCCATCTACTGAAATAGAGTATGGTCCGGGTGTACCGCTTGGAAAAATGGTCATCTCCCCGTCGCAGGAGTCCGGACAGCTAATATCTTCACCGTTGTAGAGGGTTATAAAAATTTCAATTTGGAAGGGTGCACTTGGACATAAAGTGAGAACATCTCCATCCCTTGTGTTTGGAAAATCTCCTTTATCTATAATAGTACTTGTGCCGGATGAAGACGAAACGGCACTAATCGTCATGGAATTGTCGCCAACGGCTACTGCCTGAGAGAGGTTCAGGACGCCAAGTGCCAAGATAGTAGATGTGCCCATATTAAAGGTATATGGATCCTTCGTGGCAAGAATGTGTTTCGCAAAAATTGTGTGGTCATTTGTGACAAGACTTCCTGAATTGAACCGAATGCTGTGATCCTGACTTGCCTTAAAATGACTTTTTAACTGCCAATCTCCACCTGCAAAGGTTAGATCAGCGTTAAAAGAAATTCCGTCGGTATTAATACTTCTTAACTTTCCCGGAACTGCGTCAAAGAAAATCCCGCCGTTAAGTACAAAATGCGATTTCTTTTGAAGATCTAATCCTTCTTTAATCGTTAATGAAACTTCATCACCTAAAAAGACAGGATAGGCATTTGAAGTTATTTTAAAATTCTTTACAGTAACATCTGACGAAATCTGAATAATCGGATAAGCAGCTGAAAATGAGTTATTATCGAAAATTACGTTATCAGTGTTACCGGGGTTTGAAAAACCCGGGGTACCGCCTGAGGTAAGAGACCAGTGCGAAGCATCGGACCAATTACCTGATCCGTTAATCCAATAAAAGTCTGTGGCAAATAGGGTTTGAGTTGCAAAGAGTGAAATTAAAACAAGTACCTTATTCAGTCTGTGGGAGAATCGAAATATCATAGTCTGTAAAGTTTAAAAGTACATTTGCTTTAGCATTGAAGATACTAATTGTCAAGCAAATTATCAACCGTCGTACTTTAATAAACGAAAAGAGAGCGAAAAAGGTTGACTATTCAAAAACAGGACAGCTTACGGTCCCTGATGAACCGTAGTTCGAACAAGAGTTGAATCCGGCGGTCATTTCGTGGGTATAATAGCTATTTTTGCCGAGTTTAGAAATGATAAAATCAAAAGAGTAACCTATTGATATTAGGTTCAATAGCTTGACCCTGAATTGAAAGGTAATGGCATCGGTTCTTCTTAAACCAACTCCAAGGGCCAATTTATTATCAAGGTCAAAAATGGCTGTCACATTCCAATCAATAGGTGTATTTATTGTATAAAGAGTAAACAAGGACGGAATAAAGGACCATTTTTTTTCTAATTTAAAACTTCTGCCTGCGGTTAGGTAAAAATGCCGCTGCAATTTGGCATCATTTCCAATCCCTTTCAGACGATTTCCAAGAATATTATGAATCGAAAAGCCAAAGTAAGTGCGCTTGTCATTTAACCAGACTCCAAACTGCGCATCCGGCAATATAAATTGTTGTGCACTTCCCGGCATTATTGGATCAACCAACTCGGTATTCAGTTCGGCAACCCTAAAAACGGTTTGTTTAATTCCAAACGCCAAACCATAGGAAATTGTCCAATTTCGATTGACAGGTAAGTGCAAGGCATAAGCCAAATGTGCCTGAAGAAATGAAAAGGGTCCAAATTTGTCTCTTTTGATTTGTAATCCGGCACCGCTGGACGGGCCAAAAATCTTTTTCTTGTTCTTTTTAAATCTGATTGGGGCGTGCACATTAGCAAATCCAACACGAGGACCATCAAGAAAATCAGCCCATTGGTAGCGATAACCGAGACGTATGTCAATGCACTTTTTTGTTCCGGCAACGGCAGGGTTAAAAGCATACTGATTGAACATATATTGCGTATAATGTTCCGTTTGTTGAGCTTTCGCTTCCGGCATGAGAAGGCTGAAGACAGCCAAAATGAGAAGATTTTTTTTCATCGCTATCTTACTATTGTGACAATTCCTTTGTAAATGTCGCCTTTCGTTCCACTTGAGTTCAGGTCAATCACATAAAAGTAGGCCGAAACCGGTAATAACCTGCCCCTATACGTTCCATCCCACCATTGATCCGGAGAATCGTAGTTGGTTGCACTAAAAACTTTTTGTCCCGATCTGTCATAGACATAAACCTCCATGTTTGGAAATTGTGAACTATTACCAATTAACCACTTATCATTAATTCCGTCTCCATTTGGCGTAAAACCATGATAAATAATAATAACCCCACCAACATGGACTTTCATATTATCGACGGCTATGCAGCCATTATTTGTTACTGTAAGAAAGTATTCGGTTGTAATTGTTGGTGTGGCTAAGGGTTGATAGACTCCCGTATTACTCAGGTTCGTAGGTGGAATCCAATTTGGAGTCCCTGTCCCTGTTCCATCAATTGTTGCCGACTGCCCAAGCTCTATAAATTGATCCGGGCCGGCATCTGCCGAAATCGGTGTCACGTTAAAAGTCAGAATCGCGCTTGTATCTGTAATGTCGCAAACGGCATCGCAAAACACGATTAGCTCCAAATTTCCTGTATCAGAGAGCATGGATGTTGAAAATGTATCTTCTGTTGTGCTGAGTATCAGCGAGCCGTCATAGTACCAGTCGTATCGGACAGTATCTGAGCAATCTGTGATTGTAATGCTGATCGGTTGGTCATCACCCTGGCAGAGATCAAAGTTGGAAGCAGTTATGGTAACAGTTGGATAAGTTACATCCATTCCAGGTCCGGATGCCAGTACGTCAAAAGTAGCATCTGCCGGTTCAGTAACACCGCCTCCAAGCATTGTACCCATAACCTGAACATAGTAAGTGGTGCTTGCGGTACAGGCGAGAGCCGTCACAAAGAAATCTACGCCCGCGCCTGCACAGCCCGACGCTAATACATAGGTTACCTGATCACAAGCAGTGCCCGGATTATAAATAATTGCCCTAAGTTCTTGTCCTTTATTAGGTGCGGGATCAAGAACAACATTGATAAAATCTATGGTAACATCACCACCTGAAGCATTGGTGGTGAATTTGTACCAAACGGTTGAAGGGATGGGTTCGCAAAAAGTGTGATCTGAACTTGCGTCGATAGTTGCATCCGTTGTTGTTCCACTTAGTGTGACGCCGGAACATAATTGAATAGCATCGACGCATGCATCGTTTGCAGGTTGCGTAAACCCGGAAAAAGCTGAGAAAATAAGTATTATCGGTATCAGATGAAATTTCATAAAGGTTGTCCGAAATAGGACGTTGTTAAAGATAAACATTTTGTATTTCTGTTGGTACTTATGGAGTACACGAAAAAAAAGGAACTTTAGTTTGTTGCTAAAATTTAATTCCAATTATACATACATCCCTTTCGACTTCACTTCCCTTCGGCTATCGCTCAGGACAGGCTTTTCGCTCAGGACAGGCAATTCGTATGATAATTGGAATTACTAAAATTTAATTCCAATTATACATACATCATCCAGTTGTTCCAGGCTGCCTTTCCAATCGTCAAATTGTTCTTCGAGAATGTGGAGCTGTTCTTTCATCGGATTCTCATAAATTTCAAACAATAATTTTTTCAAGGTCTTATACTTGAACTTTTTCCCTTTGGGTCCGCCAAATTGATCAACATAACCGTCAGAAAAGAAATAGATTACATCATCCTGAGCCAACTTAAAACTGTGATTGGTAAATGGCTTGGCAAACTCATATGAGCCGATTGGCTGCTTATCAGCCTTAACCTCTTCAATTTCCTCGGCGCCTTTTCTCATAATCCAGAGTGGATTATTAGCACCGGCATACTCCACAGTTTTCTTTTTGACGTTTATGGCACAAAGCGCACCGTCCATTCCGTCCTGAACTCTATCTTCACCGGATTCAAATGTTTCTACCACAATATCGGTTAGCTTGTCCAAAATATCTGACGGCTTATGCAATCCAAACTCCTTGATACAGCGATTCAGTCCATTTGCTCCAACTACACTTACTATTGCTCCAGGAACACCATGACCGGTGCAATCGACCGCAGCTATCAGTACGTTTTCGGTCCGATCATCCATCCAATAGAAATCACCTGAGACAATATCCTTTGGCCTGAACATTACAAAACTATCCGGGAGGGCAAATTTTATTCTTTTGACGGTAGGCAGAATAGCCGTTTGTAAACGAAGTGCGTAGTTGATTGAATCAACAATCTCTTGATTTTTTTCCTCTAAGATGAGCTTTTGTTGGACGAGCTCCTGTGTTCTTTCTTCAACTTTTTCCTCCAGATTATGATTGATGTCCTGTAATTCAACCACCAAATCTTTGATTGAATGTTGCATGTGATTAAAACTTCGCGACAGGATTCCGATCTCGTCCTTTCGACCACTATCCTCTATTTGTATATCAAGGTTACCCGAAGCCAGTGCCTCAGATTTGAGTGTTAGTTCCTTTACCGGTTTGGTAATTCTATTCGAGATGAACAAAGAGGCGCCGACAATTAATATTAGTAAGGCGATAAAGACGATAATGATGTTCGAGCGGAGACTGTACACATGCGCGAAAGCTTCGTCTCGATCAATTTCGCTCATGATCACCCATTTCATGTCCTCAATGTCCAGCTTTTTGTAGGAGGAAAGGACAGGAACCCCTCGATAATCATCAAAAATAAGGGTGTTGGTTTCTCCCTTCAAAGCAGCCCTTGTTCCTTTGGTGTCTACAACCTGCAGGCCAATTGTGCTTTCGAAATTCCGCATCTGTTCGATTGTTTCATCAGGAAGGCCTATTTCTTTAATCATGGCGAAATAATTTTCCCTATCTTCTATAAAGAATCGTGATTGGTTGCGTAACGTCAGATCATCAGAGACAATGTATGTTTCTCCACTCGTTCCCAATCCAACACCTTCCCAATTTTGATTACTGGTCATGATATCATTGATTCGATCAATCGGCATTTGGTAGATTAATACGCCCAACTTTTCATCGCCATCAAAAATCGGAGAAGCAATGAAGGATGCCGGGGCGTTGTAAGAAGGGCTATAAGGCTCAAAATCAACCAGTTTGACATAATCCTTATCATTCGCATCTCGCACTTCAATAAATGCTTTCGCAATATTCGAGTTCTTATAGGGGCCGTCCAGCAAGGAAGTGGCATAATCTGCCTCTTTGAATACAGAATAGATAATATGACCGGTTTGATGATCAACAAGAAAAATATCGTAATAGCCAAATTTTTCGAGATAGCTTCGGATGAGCGGATGATATTCCTTGTGACTCTGACTGTAACTACTTCCATCGTGTGAATATGTTAAATGATGCTTTTCGCCCAATTTATTCTTATTACGAGAGATGTAAAGATCTTGAAGGATCTTTGAATTACCGTCACGAGGGATATGCAAGGCATAAGTTTCTTTATCCTCAAGGTTCTTGTTAAGCAGCGGGAGAAACTCCTTGGTATAGTATTTCTTCAAGTGATGGTCAACTTCCATATACTGATCTCCAGTATAATCCAGTTCAGCTTCGAGTATGTCAAAGCCATGCTTGAATTCGCGCATGGCTTTTATGATAGTGAGATCTTCAGAAAAGGTAACAATCTGATTCCGGATGTTTTCGAAATAATCCTCGATTTGAGAAGATTTCATTTCCCTGACCGCTGTAAGACGCTTAAAAGATTCTGACTTCAGTGATTCTTTCCCCCTGAAATATGACATAAAGCCAATAATGAGAATAGCCATTGCTGAAAAGGCAATGAATGTAACTGTTAATTTTACTTTAATCTTCACGGTTAGGCTTTAGTGGTTGCAAATCTACCAATTTGTTTATTAGACAATGGATTCTCCATCAGCATTTGTGGTTAAAATTTCACTCATCACATTAAAGAATGGGCGCATATTTTTAAATCCTTTGCTGATTTCTTTATGAAAGCCCTTCGAAAGCATCTCCTGCTTACTAAATTCTTTTACTACCATAAATTGTTTTCTTCTCAAGAGTTCTATTTCAGGATGATTTTTGTCAAATCCTTTTGGTACCGTTTTAACACCTTCTCCATGCAACTCTCCAAAGTAGTTCTTAAATGATTTTGAACTAATTACTTTTTTTAACGGTTTGGCATCCAAATCTATCGCTTGACGAATACGCTTTAGATCAGCAGGGTTGGGACCCCAGAAGCCTCCGGCTAACCACGCTTTATCCGCTTCAATTTTGAAAAAGTAACCGCCTCTTAGTTCCTTCGTCGCTCGTTTAAACCCCGCACTCCAACTCGTTTTATAAGGAGTTTTATCTTTCGAAAAGCGCCTGTCTCTGTAGATACGATGAAGACTTTTTTTACCGGAAATGGTTTCAATCTTGTCGTGTTTGCTCAGTTCGTTCAAAACTGCCTCCGCAAAACCAATTATTTTCTTATGATTTTCGAGATAGGTGTCTTTGTTATTGTTGAACCAATCTCGATTGTTATTTTTACTTAGTTTCTTAAGATATTCTAAATTCTCTTGTTTTAGCTGCATAATAATACAAAATAAGTCGTTTGAAATTTGATGAACCGATTCAAGACGCGCAATTTATGGATTTTGTTAAAATTAAATGACTGAATATTAGTTTTAGAAGTTGATTTGCTTACATTTGAAATAGAACTCTAGTAAACTAAAGCTATGATACGCCCTTATCTATTTATTATGGTGTTTGCCATTGTATCGTGTGGGGGGTCTGAGGAGGAGGAAACAACAGATTCAACGGATACAACAGACGAAATTACCGATGAGGTAATTGAAGATGTTGTGGATATTATTGAAAACACCACTGTTCTGGAACCGGGCACAGTCGGCATGTTCATAATAGGGACACCGGTACCTGAGCTGCCCGAAGATTTGAGTAGCCGAATCGGTGCCGTCGAATTAACGGGTGAGGGGATGACCTACGAGGTGCCACTAAATACGATTTACAATCATTTCGAAGATATGCTTGATCTTCAAATGGAAGATAATAACTCACAGGAGCATGAGGACCTTTGGATTACTGAGATTATGGTTCACTCCAGTTATTATGAGACATCGAAAGGGATTGCCGTTGGTTCTACGATACAAGAATTTGCGGAGACATACCCTGATTGTGAGTTGCGGTATACTCATGTGGGTGAGCGTTATGTTGTTGAAACTCCAGAGCTGGATGGAATCCAGTTTCTTCTGGATTACCACGATTGCATCAATACGCCAACTACGAAATCGGGTCATAAGTCGCTTGAGATAGGAGATTTTAAGGACGGGGCGAAGATCCAGCAGATTCGTGTGTTCTAAGGCAACCAATCTACCACTGAAAAGGCAATTTTTATATCTTTGAAGGCACTAAACTCTCCTTGATGAAATATGTATTTGCACTTTTGATCATTCTTCTGGCCGAACACGCAAATGCACAGGATACGCATTACTGGTCTGAGCATTTTGGAACCAGGGCCACTCTTTTGGGCGGGGCAGCAACTGCCGGCCTTGGGGATAATGCAACTGTTTATTATAATCCAGCAGCAATGGCTTTTATTGACGACCCAAATCTCTCGGTTACGGTAAATGCCTACAAGATGAGGATTCAAAAAGTATCTAACGCCCTTGGAGACGGACTTGATCTTAGACAAATACGACTAGCTACCTACCCGAACCTAATAGCCGGAATTTTGAAGTTTAACAAATGGCCCCGCTTGAGTGCGGGCTATGCGGTTATTACCAAGAAAACCTTCAACTCAAGTTTTGATTATTTGCATCAGAATCAGTACGACGTTGACTCAAACGGAACGATGGAAAACTACATCGCATCCTACAACTATAACCACAATGTTCTTGAGTACTGGGCCGGTGGCGGATTCTCCTACCAGATAAGTGCCGGATGGGCTTTTGGATTTTCCCATTTTGGGATATACAAAAATGTTAATTATAGCAATAATATCGATATGTCAGCCCTACCAATTACTGACCCAACAGCCGACCCTACCAGAGTGGCTTCTAAAATTGACTTTAGCTACTGGTCTGTAAAAGGAAATTTTAAGCCGTCTTTAAGTTTCCAATCTGAGAAGTTCAAATTTGGTGTGGCCTACACAACTCCAACATTTCACGTTATGGGTAGAGCCACCGTATTTAGAGAATTTTCTGTCACAAATCTTGGCGGGGCCGATGTCGTTTTTACAGATCGACAGGAAAAAGTAAAAGCACAGACGAAGGATGCCGGTGCTTTAGCATTTGGCATTAGTATTCGCTTTGGGGCTAAGGCGTGGCTGCACTTATCAAACGAACTGTTTTTTGGACTCCCTTACTATTTGATATTTGATCCGCCGAACACCACAATCAACGTTTATCCGGATACAATCGCTCAAGATGAAGGCTATATTCTTCAAGCATTCGGACGTGACGAGGGAAGTGGTGTAACGATCGATCAAAACTTCCTTGCGTATGGCGAACGATATACGGCCATTACCAACTCGGGGATAGGCTATGAGGTGCGCTTTAGCGATAAATGGGACATGATGACGGGGGTGAGGCTTGACTTTAATTATTTCCTGCCGAAGGATCAATATTATACACTACGCCATATTGTGATAGAGTCCTCAAAATGGCAAAACACACAATGGTCCGTCGGATTTGGATGTAACACTAAGTCAGGCAAGAAATGGACTATTGGGATTGAGTATAATTACATTCCCGGTTTCAAATTCTTTCAATTTATGAACTTCACAAGTCCCGAAGAAAGCAGGTTACTCACCGGTGTACGAACCCAGGACGCCTCAAGTCGTCAATTTTCATTGAAACTTGTGGTTGGAATACAATTCGGAGGTGCCAATTCAGCTCCTCTCCATCTTGAGGGCACTGATCCTGGAGAAGGGGGCGAGGGTTCCGAAGAGGGGCCAAAAGAAGAGAAGAAGAATAAGAAAGACAAGACTCCTCGACGGTAAAGCTTTGGAGGCAAAGAAAAATAAGCAATGGAAAAATTGGAGTCATACGTTCACACGGTAGCGGACCGTTTTATTGAATACGCAAAAATTGATACGGAAGCAGATCCAATGTCTGATAGTTTTCCCTCATCGATGAAACAGAAGGATTTGGGAGAAATATTGGTTAAAGAACTTCTCGAAATTGGAGTAGTTGATGCTGAAATGGATGAATGGGGTTATGTCTATGCGACAATTCCGGCGAACTCATCAAAGACCGACGTTCCTACAATTTGCTTTTGTTCGCACATGGATACGGCTCCTGATTGTAGTGGCAAAGATGTAAAACCAATTTTACATGAGAATTATGATGGTAGTCCAATTACTTTGCCGGATGATAACGCTCAGGTAATCACAACCGATAAGCATCCTTATCTGACGGAAAAAATTGGAGATGATATTATTACGGCAAGTGGTTTAACTCTCCTTGGAGCGGATGATAAAGCCGGATTGGCCTGTATCATGGACTTTGCTAATTATATGATCAATGATCCTGGATTTGAACACGGAAAGATCCGGATTCTCTTCACACCGGATGAAGAGATAGGGAAAGGAGTTGATCACATCGACATGGATCGATTAGGGGCTGATTACGGTTACACCATGGACGGCGGCGTTCTAGGATCGATTGAGGACGAAAGTTTCTCCGCTGATGCGGTGGAAGTAATCATCCACGGGATCTCCGCTCACCCGGGATATGCCAAAAACAAGCTGGTGCACGCAATAAAAGTGGCATCTGAATTCATTGACGAGCTTCCCAAAGATTCTTGGTCTCCTGAAACTACTGACAATAGGGAGGGATTCGTTCATCCTACAAAAATTAGTGGTGTTTTAGAGAAGGCGACGGTGAATTTTATCATTCGCGATCATGAAACTAGGAAATTAGTTGAGTATGAAGATCGGTTGAGGAGCATATTGGAGCAGGTCGTATCACAGTATGATGGTGTTACATCAGAATTTAACGTGACGGAACAGTATCGTAATATGAAGGAAGTGATAAAGGATGTGCCCTTTGTAACTGACAATGCGATTGAAGCCATGAGGCGAGCAGGTGTGGAACCACGCCCTGTTATCATTAGAGGCGGTACGGATGGATCAAGACTTTCAATTATGGGTTTACC
>CAZCAD010000008.1:0-20113 GCA_964496525.1 uncultured Flavobacteriales bacterium
AAATTAAAAGACGCGATTTATAAGTTGCGGCAAGGCGATAATGTGAGTTCTCAAAGTCAGGAAGATACCTATCGAGCACTCGATAAGTACGCGAACAATCTAAATGAAATGGCCAAGACAGGAAAACTCGATCCGGTGATTGGTCGTGACGAGGAGATTCGGCGAGTACTTCAAATTCTGACAAGACGAACCAAGAACAATCCAATTCTTATTGGAGAAGCCGGGGTTGGCAAAACGGCCATAGCCGAAGGAATAGCTCATCGAATTGTAAGCGGTGATATTCCTGACAACCTCAAATCACGTCAGGTTTATTCACTCGATATGGGATCTTTGATTGCCGGGGCAAAATACAAAGGTGAGTTTGAAGAGCGTTTAAAATCGGTTATTAAAGAAGTCATTAAATCGGATGGGGAGATCATTCTTTTCATCGATGAGATACATACACTTATTGGCGCCGGAGGTGGTCAGGGAGCAATGGATGCGGCAAATATTCTGAAGCCGGCACTTGCAAGAGGAGAATTAAGGGCAGTAGGTGCGACGACTTTAGATGAGTATCAAAAATACTTTGAAAAGGATAAAGCACTGCTTCGAAGATTTCAGACCGTATTAATTGATGAGCCGGATACGGATGACTCAATTTCAATCCTTAGAGGAATTAAAGAAAAGTACGAAACGCATCATAAGGTGATGATTAAAGATGAGGCAATCATCGCAGCGGTGGAGCTCTCTCAACGATATATAACGGAAAGACATTTGCCCGATAAAGCGATCGACTTGATTGACGAGGCTGCCTCCAAGTTGCGGATGGAGATTAATTCCAAACCGGAGGAGCTCGATGAAATTGAAAGAAGAATCATGCAGTTGGAGATTGAGCGGGAAGCTATTAAGCGCGAGAGAGATGATAAAAAACTGAGAGGCATCCAACAAGAGCTCGGGGAATTGGGAGATCAACGAAGCGATTTTATGGCTAAGTGGACGGCTGAAAAGGATGTCATTGAATCCATTCAAACGGCTAATGAACAAATTGAGAACCTTAAACTACAGGCTGAACAGGCGGAGCGCGAAGGAAATTATGAGGCAGTTGCCGAAATTCGCTATGGAAAAATTAAAACAATAGAGGCGAATTTAGAAACCTTGAGAAGTGATTTAGTGGCCATTCAGCAAAATTCCAAAATGATCAAAGAAGAGGTAGACGCCGAGGAAATAGCGGATGTAGTGGCAAAATGGACGGGGATTCCGGTAACAAAAATGTTGGAAAGCGAAAAAGCGAAATTATTAAAGTTGGAAGAAAAACTGGCTGAGCGAGTTGTTGGACAAGAAGAAGCGATAGCTGCGGTTGCAGATGCGGTCAGAAGAAGCAGGGCCGGGCTTCAGGATTCGAAAAAACCAATTGGTTCATTCATTTTTCTGGGCACCACAGGTGTAGGAAAAACAGAACTGGCAAAAACGCTGGCCGACTACCTATTCAGCGACGAGAATGCCCTGACCCGAATTGATATGAGTGAATACCAGGAGAAACATTCTGTCAGTCGATTAGTTGGAGCGCCTCCAGGCTATGTTGGATATGAAGAAGGTGGTCAATTGACCGAAGCGGTTCGAAGGAAGCCATATTCAATTGTGCTATTGGATGAAATCGAAAAAGCTCATCCCGATGTGTTTAACACTTTGCTGCAAGTGCTGGATGATGGTCATTTGACAGATAATAAAGGCAGAACGGTCAATTTCAAAAATACCATCATCATCATGACGTCCAATCTGGGAGCTCATATTATTCGGGAGAATCTTGAAGATATGAATCCTGAGAATCGGGCAGAACTTTTGGATCGAACGAAGTACGAAGTGTTTGAATTGCTCAAGCAAACAATTCGGCCCGAATTTTTAAATCGTGTGGGTGAGACGATCATGTTCCAACCGTTGACGAAACAGAACATTTTGGACATTGTTGAAATTCAATTTAATGCCTTAAAGAAAGGTCTAAAAGAGCGTGGCATTGAGATTGACGCTACTCCTGAAGCTTTGAATTGGTTGGCGGAAGAAGGCTACGATCCTCAATTTGGAGCGCGGCCGGTAAAGCGTGTTATTCAGAGGGATTTATTGAACAAATTGTCAAAAGAGTTATTATCCGGTCGAATTGCCGAAGACTCAGCGGTATTATTGGATATGATTGATGGCGAGTTATACTTCCTCGATCCTGCCAAGATGAGCCATTCAGAATAAAAAAAGCGTCCTGATGGAATTCATCAGGACGCTTTTTCAGATATTTTAATTATCTGCGATATTTAGGAAGATAAACAATCTTAGCCTCCTTCTTCGCCTGCTTCTTTGCCACCTTCTCCTGAACTCGTTCTGCTTTCTGCTCCATGTTCCAATCCCTTATCATCGCCCGCCGTTGTTTCTTAGCCATGTATTTAAGCTCTTTCTCCAACATTCGATCATTTTTCTTCTGCTCTTTCTCCAAGGCTCTCTCTTTTTTCGTTTTTTCTAAATCCTTATCCGACTTATACTTCGTATAATCAGACTTGTGATAGGCTGCACAACTTCCGTGTGCTCCTCCACATGCAGTCAAACTAACGAAGAAAACTCCGACAAGGACAATACTAAATAATTGTCTCATTTTTTAAGAATTTGGTTTGTTGTTTTGAAATTCTCCCAATGGCTATCGGGACTGAATTCCTGTCGCTATACTTATATGGAGGAATTTGAAAAAGGTTTCAAAGTCCCGAGAATAATTTGCAAAAAATTCTTTGAGATCCTGAAACAAGTTCGGATGACGGTGCCTTTTTTTCCTCTTGAGCTGGTCGAAGGGCACAAAAAAGAGGGAGCAATGCTCCCCCTGTATTAAAATATCGTATTAGCTATTACTTACTCTTCTTAGCAACAACTTCAACTTTCTTAGATTTCTCTGCCTGATACTTTGTATAGTCAGACTTTTTGTACGCGTCACATGTCCCATGCCCGCAGCCAACGATTCCAAGTGCAAATACACCTAAAAATCCTGCTATAATTACTTTCTTCATTTTAATGGTTCTTTTTTTTGGTTTTATAATACTTTCTCCTGCACAACAACTATGCCACGCACTTTCTACAACGAAAATATAAAAAATTTATTGTTCCAACAAGAATTTTTTCCTTGTTAATTATCTGTTTTACTTTATAATGAGACGTAATGCCGTTTATAACCTTACAATAACAGTAGTTTCATATTATTTTTTCATTTGTTGATAAATCTCCCGAATCAGTAAATTTTTTCGCCCAAAAGATGAAATTTCAACTAAAAGCGGATGTAATTTTATCCAGGACAACTTTGCTCAATTTGTAGTGAGATTCCTTGGTCCAACCACCAACATGAGGTGACAATAAGACCTTATTTGAGAATAATAAGGAGCGAAAAGTTTCGGGTAATTTTTCCCGACCTTCTTTGAACATGTCCTCAAACGATGCCTTTTCAAATTCAAGAACATCTAAACATGCACCACTTACTTTTCCAATTGCAATTCCTGCGAGAAGATCCCTGGTTCTAACAATTTTGCCTCTCGATAAATTAATCAAATAGAATGGTTTGGCGACCGACTTAATAAAGGCGGCGTCAATCATCTCCACTGTTTCTTCAGTTTCCGGAATATGAAGGCTAATAATATCTGATTTCTCAAGCAGATCTTCTAAACTCACTTCTTCAATCATCTCGTTACCAAATCCTGATTTGTATTTATCATAAGCCAACACCTGAACATCAAATCCTCCTAATATCTTCGCGAAAGCAGAACCGTTATTTCCATATCCAATAATGCCAACTGTTTTTCCTTCTAATTCAATACCTCGATTTCCATCTCTATCCCAAATACCTTTTCTAATCTCTACATTAGCTGAATGAATATTATTAAACAAACTTAAAAGCATTCCCAGCGCATGTTCTGCAACTGCATTACGGTTTCCTTCAGAGGCACTGAAAAGTTTAATCCCTTTAGACTCACAATATTCTTTATCAATATTCTCCAGTCCGGCTCCGGCACGCGCGATAAATTCAAGATTTGAACCTTGCACTAAAAACTGACGATCCAGAGGGAAACGAGATCGAATCACGATACCATGATATTGGGCTATCTGACGATTGATGTCAAATAATTCGACTTTGGTGAAGTCAGTGCATTCCCAACCAAGGCCTTCCAGACCCTCCTTCAAAACTGGATGTACTGTATCGAGAAATGCGACTTTCTTCATTCGATGAATTTAAAGATAAACAAAGTATGCAACTATAAAATAAATGGTCAATCCTAAGATATCGTTAGAGGTAGTTATAAATGGACCGGTCGCTAAAGCCGGATCAATTTTTAATTTATCCAGAAGTAGGGGAATCCAGGCTCCGAGTACAGCCGCTACCACGGCTACTAGAAACAAGGAAATTGCCAAGGTAAGTCCCAGATTAAGATCACCGCCGATCATATAGTTAAAACCAAAGATGATCAATGAACAAATCATGCCCACGACAATTCCTACTAAAGATTCTTTACCAATCTCTTTCAAAATACTGTTAAACTGAAATTCCTTGGATGCCAATCCTTGCACCACGATTGCTGATGATTGAACGCCGATATTTCCGGCTGTCGCGACAATTAATGGAATAAAAAAGGCCAATGCCGGATTGATCTTAATCTCAGCTCCGTAGCCTTTAATAATCTGGGAACTCATTACTCCACCTGCTAATCCAATCAATATCCATGGTAGTCTGGAACGGGTACTTTTGAGAACGTTTGAAGATCGCTCTACGTTTTCAGAAATACCCGAAGCCAATTGAAAATCTTTCTCCGCCTCTTCTTTAATTACATCAACGATATCGTCAATCATTATTCGTCCCACCAGTTTATTCTGGCGATCAACAACCGGCATTGACACCAAATCATATTTCTCCATCGTGTTCGCAACTTCCTCTGAGCTCTCGTATGTTTTGGCAAACTTTAAATTTTTATGCTCGTACAGATCATCGATCAATGTACTCTGAGATGCGAATAACAGCCTCTTCAGAGAGAGAAATCCCTTGAGATTATTTGCCTGATCAACTACGTAGATGGTGTACACCTTCTGTACGTCTTCAACCTGTTTTCTCAACTCGACTATACAACGGTCCACCGGCCAATCCATTGCGGCTTTGATGTACTCTGTTTGCATTAAACCACCGGCAGTATTCTCATCATATTTAAGTAACTCTTCAACATCAGAGGCGTGCTCTCTATCTTCAATATTGGCAATAACAACGTCCTTCTCCGCCTCGCTGAGTTCACCCAAAAGGTCAGCCGCATCATCTGTGTCAAGGATATTAACTTGCTCAGCTATCTCTTTGGGAGAAAAGAGTTTCAACAAACGCTCTCTGCTCTCTTCGTCCAACTCCATCAAGGCCGCTGCAGCAAGTTCCTCATTCAAAAGGTCGTGAACATACTTAGCATCCCCGGGGTCGAGGTTTTGAATAATATCGGCTAAATCAGCGGGGTGTAGCTCTGACAATAACTGAAAGATGGCAGTACCTTCCTGGTTCTGAATTTGAGCTTGTAGATGCTCCAGGAATTCCTTTGTCAATTCGAACTTCACGGCCCTTAATTTTAGGAAGCGCTAGAGGGCAATCCCTTTACGCAGGCACAAAGATAGCCACTTTATTAAAATGATCTTCTGAGTCGAAGTCTTAAAAAAAATAGACATTATAACAAAGGATTTGTATAGAGGTAAAAATCACTATTTTTTTATTAGCCAAGGCATTTTTGAAAAGCGTAGCCACAGCTACGGTTAGAGAAAATAACGCAGGGTAATGGAAAAAGAGTTTTTTTGCCATGCACATTCTTTGTTATAATGTCTAATATGCGATGAGCAAAAGAGTAAAGCTATTTTGACGAGCAAGCTAAGCCGGACATTTTCAGATTAGTTTCTTCTTTAATCGCTCGAAATCCTCCATCTATATCTATTACCTGATGCATTCCTCTTGATTTCAATATAGACTCAAATATAACTGAGCGATATCCACCAAGACAATGAACATAGTAGGTCTTGTTGTGATCAATCTGATTCATGCTTTCGTTGATAAAGTCAAGCGGCAGACTTTCTATCCCGGCGAAATGTTCGGTCTCATATTCTGCCGGCTTTCTTACATCTAATGCATTTGCTCCCTCGTTCAAAGCCTGTTCGAATTCTGTCGGAGAAACTTTTTTGATTGAATCAGTTTCGCGGTTTTCCGATTTCCAAGCCGACAAGCCACCATCAAGATATCCCAAAGAATTATCATAGCCGATTCTTGAAAGGCGAGTCACTGCCTCTTCCTCTCTACCCTTTTCCACAATTACCACAATTGCTTGATTAATATCTGTTACCAGAGCTCCAACCCAGGGCGCAAAATTGCCGTCGAGACCGATAAAGATTGATCCGGGGATGTGTTCCTGGACGAACTCTTGTTGAGATCGAACATCTAACATTAATGCGCCATCAGCCACCTTTTCAACGAATTGCTCACAATTAAGAGGTACTGATCCTTTAATTATAATGTCATCAATAACCGGATTGACCTGCTTGTTCATCATCACATTCTTCGGAAAATAGGCAGGTGGTTGAACCAGTCCATCCAATACTTCATCCACAAATTCACTCTCTGTCATATCGGAACGTAACGCATAGTTCATTTTCTTTTGACTTCCCAGAGAATCAAATGTTTCGCTGCTCATATTTTTACCACAGGCCGAACCCGCTCCATGACTTGGATAAACGATAATCTGATCACTCAAAGGCATTATTCTGTCACGCAATGAACGATATAATTTTTTTGCTAAATCTTCTACGCTAAAATCCCCTTGCTTTACAGCAAGATCAGGTCGTCCGACATCTCCAATGAACAGTGTATCTCCGGTAAATATGCAATAGTCCGTTCCTTTTTCATCCTTCAAAAGATAAGTCGTGGACTCTAAAGTATGACCCGGTGTATGAATCGTGTGGATTTCAATGTCTCCAATTTTAAAAACCTCATTGTCCGACGCTTCATGGAAATCATAATCAGCCTGCGCTCCCGGCCCAAAGACAATTGTTGCTCCGGTCTTCTTTGCAAGGTCTACTTGACCTGAAACAAAATCAGCATGAAAGTGCGTCAGCATGACATACTTAATTTTCACTCCGTCACTCTGCGCACGCTCGATGTAAGGAGCGGTTTCCCTTAAAGGGTCAATGACAAGCGCTTCTCCATTCGAAGCCACATAATAGGCTCCCGCCGCCAGGCAACCCGTATAAATCTGCTCAACTTTCATCTAAATCAATTCTAATACAAAGTTAGAGAATTCCTGACCTTTATATTGCAAAATTTTGGATTCGAGCTGAATTAGTGCAGTAATTAGGTATTTGACTGGCGAGCAATTTTTCCCTTGGGATCAAAATCCTGACCTTTGGCGTATGCAACAGCGTTCTCAATACTAACAAAGAAGTTCTCCTCACCACAAATATTGTAAATCCGATGTTTTCTGAATACATCGCGAACAGGTCCCTTTAGTTCAGAGAATAAGATCTGGATTTCTCTTTTCTTGTAATAGATCAACATCCTTTTTATCTCGTATATGGCGGTTGCGTCCACAGAGTTGATTCCACTACCATCGATGATAAGGGTCTTGATTTTTTCTTTTCGCTCTTTTTCAAATTCTATTAATTTTTCTCTGAAGAAACCGACATTCGCATAAAAGAGGCTTTCATCAAAACGAACGATGAGTATTTCAGGATCGATAAGCACATTTTCAAAGCGTTCAATATTTCGGTACAGATTTCCCTCTCCTTCAATTTTACCAACAACTGCCATGTGAGGCTTTGTAGCTCTCAAAATCAGCATTAGAAGTGATAGGACGACACCGACCACAATTCCCTCCATTATACCTACGGTAACCGTTACAATCAGGGAAACAGTGTACAGTAGGAACTCCTGTTTGTCTGTTTTCCACCATTTCAGAGCAGGTTTTACAACTACCAACCCAAATACTGCAACAATTATAATGGTCGCCAGAACCACCTCAGGTAGAAAGTAGAATAGGTCTGTTAAGAAGAGAAGGGTAGCCAGAATTACCAGGGAACTGACCAGGTGAGACAAATGTGTCCTGTTGCCACTGCTCTGTAAAACTGCTGAACGAGAATAGCTTCCAGTGACGACGAAGGAGGAGAAAAAGGATCCTATGACATTACTAGCTCCAATTGCGACTAACTCTTGATCAGGTCTGTGTCTGTCCTCCCCAGATTTTTCTTCCGTGGCTCTTGCAATCGAAATTGCTTCGGTAAAACCCACAGCGGCCAAAGCAAATGCTGCCGGAAGTAGGGCTCGAAAATCTTCCCAATTGATCGATGGAGCTTTAATGTTGGGTAATCCGGCAGGGATTTCACCAACGACTGACAATCCTTGAAAATAATTAGAGAATAAGTAGGCCATTAGAGTTCCTGAAACCAAAATTACCAAGGCCCACGGTATTCGTTGGTCGATAACTTTCATTAGCAAGCACAGAATAATAGCAACTAATCCCACGACTAATGTCAGCAAATCAGCACTACCCAGCGAATTATACAAATCCTGAATTAGTACTTGTAACTGAGTACTTCGTGGGATATCAACTCCCAAGACATACTTGAATTGATTAAATCCAATAATAATGGCTGCTGCAGATGTGAATCCCAGAATAACAGGCCGCGATAGGAAATTGACAAGAAATCCCAACTTAACTAATCCGAATATTAGCTGAAGAATTCCAACCATTAGCGCAAGCAGCACCGCCAAGGCAATATATTCATCAGTGCTGTCAGCCGCTATCGCTGAAACAGAAGCCGCTACAATGAGTGAATCCATCGCCACCGGACCAACGGCAAGATGTCTCGCAGTTCCGAGCAAAGAGTAAATAAATGTGGGTACCAGTGAGGCATAGAGACCGTATTCGGGAGGCAAACCGGCGATCCACGCATAAGCCATGCCCTGGGGAATTAAGATAATTCCTACAGTTATTCCACTGATTAAGTCGTACTTGAACCAGGATTTTTCGTAATTGCGTGCCCAATCTAAAACAGGGATATATCGTGATAACCAATTCACCTGTATTGCAAATACGAATGTCCTTTCGTTGAATCTATAAGTTAGCGGTAATTGCGCAATTTTAGCGAAATTTTCTTGAATAATTTAAAAAGAAACTCAAGAGTAGATTAAATTTGAAACAATCCACCCATCGTGAGAAAATATCAAGCTGTTAATATCGACTTGAGTCTCGAAGCTTTGCTCGAGCGAATTGAAAACGAATCTTCTATGTTACTTCAGAGATCGAAAGAAAACTTTATTGCCGCATGGGGAATAAGGTCAACTTTCAATTTCAAAGTGGGTCAAATTGGTGGAGAAATTTCAGATTTTATTGATGCGCAGCGTGGCGAATATCTGTTCGGATATTTTTGCTACGATCTGAAAAATGAATTTGAAGACAGATTGAGTTCCCGAAATGAAGATCAGCATAATTTTCCACTTATTCATCTTTTTGTCCCCGAGCATGTGCTGATAGCAAATTCCGGAATTCTCACATATTATGGAGAAGCCAAAGTTGAAGATATTGAGGAATTTATTTCCGTAACCACCAATAATTCTAAGATAAAAAAATCCTCAATAATATTGAAGTCTCAAACCCCGAAGGCAGATTATATTGCCAATGTTGAAACGCTAAAGGATCAAATTCAGTTAGGGATGATTTATGAGGTAAACTACTGCATCAATTTTACAGCCTCCGAAACCAAGAATATTTCGGGAGTTCAGATGTATGCGAATTTATTTCGAGAGTCAGAGGCGCCGTTTTCTGTTTTCTACAACCACGATGACTGTCAAATCATATCTGCTTCTCCAGAACGATTTATTAGAAAGTACAAAGGCAAATTATATAGTGAACCGATCAAAGGAACAGCGAGGCGAGGATTGAATTCAGCCGAGGACGACGAGATTGGAAAACGACTTCAAAATGATCCCAAAGAGCGGTCAGAAAATATTATGATTACCGATTTAGTACGGAATGATTTGTCCAGGGTTGCTGCAAAAAACTCAGTGAAAGTAGAGAATTTGTGTGAATTGAAATCATTCAAAACGGTTCATCAGCTCGTTTCAACTATTTCCTGCGATCTAAAAGAAGGAGTTGCATTTCTGGATATTTTGAAAGCTACTTTTCCAATGGGATCAATGACGGGAGCTCCTAAAATCTCTGCGATGGAGAATAGTGAACGATATGAAACATTTCGTCGTGGCCTGTATTCCGGATCTATCGGATTTATTGATCCAAATGGGAATTTCGACTTTAATGTTGTCATTCGTTCCTTTATCAGAAATAAGAAAAGCGGACTCCTTACGGCGGCTGTCGGCGGAGCCATAACAATTGACTCTGATCCTGAAATGGAATATGAGGAGTGTTTGTTGAAATTGAAGGCATTGCAAAATATTCTATCTTGAGGTATGAAGAAATTCCTGTTTTTATTTCTGATATCGACTCTGTTCTGCCTCTCAGGACAGTCACAAAACAATATTAAGGCCGATGCCTTTTATAGGGGAGTATGGGTTTTTACGGGTGATAAATCGGATGCGCCGACTTTCTTTTCTGACGAACCCTATCCTGTTCTTTGCCTCAAGACCGGCACTCAGCAATCCTTCGTTTCACTTTCAAAAATACATGCGGGCTATCCGGCTCCGAACTACTTCATAGCAGAGATCGTGGGTGACACAATTGTCGCTCAAATTCTCGAAGGTTCAAGCCTCGATGAACAAGTAGGCACGGTTTTAAAGTTCCGATTCCAACTTCAAGTCGCTGAACAGATTTTGACAATCGGTTATTTGGGTAAGAATTATGTTTATGGGAGGGAGCCCTAATAAACTGAGAGCTTTCGAATCAGCTTCAGATAATCCATTTGGTCAACCATCTTCTTTGTTGATGCTTCTGCCAGGTTAACTTCAACGATTTTTCCGGCTTGCATACCAATCATTAAATTGGATTTACCTTTTATTAAAGCGACTACGGCATGTTCGCCAAAGAGCGTCGCATTTAGCCGGTCAAGAAATGTCGGAGAGCCTCCTCTTTGAATATGTCCGAGAATTGAAACCCGAATTTTGTCTTGCAGCACTTCATCTTCTAATGATTGATATACCTCCTTTGCTCCACCGATCTGGTCTCCTTCGGCGACGATAATAATTGAAGACTTTTTTGCCGAAACCGCCTTGCGGATTTTTTCTTTTATCTCAAACAAGTCGTCCTGTTTTTCAGGCATAAAGACCTCCTCTGCTCCACTGGCTGCGGCTGCGTGAAGTGCCAGAACTCCGGAATTATTTCCCATCACCTCGACCAGGAAAACCCGATGATGAGAGCTGGCCGTATCCCGTATTTTATCAATGGCTTCGATTATGTTATTCAATGCTGTGTCAAACCCAATGGTATAATCTGTGCCCACAATATCGTTGTCAATGGTTCCGGGAATACCAATTACGACAATCGGAAATTCTTCAGCAAACAGATTTGCTCCGCTAAAAGATCCGTCGCCTCCGATTACAACCAGCGCGTCAATTTCCAAACTCTTCAGATTGTCAAAGGCCACTTTTCGGTTTTCAACCTCAAGAAATTCAGGGCATCTGGCGGTTCCTAAAATTGTGCCGCCCCTTTGCAAAATATTCGAAACGTCATCATATTTCAACTCACAATAATTCTGGTCGAGCAGGCCTCTGAATCCATCATTAAACCCATACACTTTTAAGCCATGATAAACTCCAGCCCGGGTTACCGCCCTAATTGCGGCATTCATCCCGGGAGAATCCCCTCCCGAAGTCAGTAGACCAATATTTTGTATTTTTGACATTGTGATACGAAACTACTTGCTGATTCTGATTTTTTCTCTTTCTTTTTCGGCTTATACACAGACCGATAGGAAGTTTTTTGCAGGCCTGAATATAGGTACTAAAATAGCAAATAAAAACTACGCTTCGCGCTATGCAGGCTGGTATCAAAATGAGCTTCCGAACACCATTACTACGCTAAACAACTATCAGCAAATCTACACGATACTGGGCGATCTTGATTGGCAAGTACCATTTGATTATTTCCCGCAGAGGATCAGATACAAGCCAGGATTGTTAACGGGATTGCTGCTCGGATTTCAATTGGCACCACAACTTCAAGCCAGCGTCGAAGCCAATTTTAATAAGCTAAAAGTCAAAGAGGTTTTTAGTATTCAGGTCTTGGATCCCGGAATTACAACGTCTCAGGAACAATATCAACTGGGAGAAATTTATGTTGAGGAAAGCCGTTTTAATGCCAAATTCAATTTTGATTATATCAATGACGGTGATAAGATCGATATCATTTTGGGCATCAGTGGGATGTTTGGCGCATGGAGAATTGATGAGCAGTTGGCAATCTTTCGAACTCAGGTGATGCCGATTTTCAGTAAATTCAATCCGAATAATGGAATTACAAATACCGTTGCAGGATTGGGCTGGGGAGCAGGATTTAATCTGGGATTGGAATACCGATTTAACGATCAAATTGTAGCACAATTGATGTATCAGCCACATCATGCCCAATACGATTTCGGTTTCGACCCACTTAGGATCATTCGTCTTCAGCATGACATTCTGGTACGGATTCTTTGGAAATAGCAACCGAAGGCAAATTCCAAACCTTGCCTACCGGCAGGCAGGTTCGAAATCCCAAAAAAACTGATTGCTGAAAGCCATCGACAATCAGCCATTCGGAATCCTTCCGAGATTTTTTTTCATTCGTTTTATGGAAAATCAAACACCCTCGCATCTAATTGGTGAACCAATTAAACTCTTATGATAGATATGTATATTTGACGTATGCTGTGAGTGTCACTTCAACCGTGATCTTTTCGGCACCAAGTCTTGTTCTTTTTGGCTTAAGCGGCTTTAAAAAATTATTACTGAGCGATGCTACGCTCAAATTTTTCGCATTGCCTAAACCAAAAATAATTACGACTTACACCAAAAACCACGCTCGATATGACACTAGGCCTGCTGTTTAGAAAAAATATCAAGGATGTTTCAGACGCAGAGCTCATCGAATGGGTTAAGTTGGACAGGAAAGAAGCGATAGCTGAGTTATTTCAACGTTACTCAATACTGGTCTTCGGTCTATGCCTCAAGTATCACAAAAATAAACAGATAGCCGAGGATGAAACCATGGACATTTTCGAAAAGCTGGGAGACAAGATAAAGCGAAGCGAAATCAATAATTTCAAAAATTGGCTTTATTCGGTCACGAGAAACGAATGTTTGATGAGCCTTAGAAGAAAAGGCCTGGATGAATCAGATATTGATGGGGCATTATTAACAGCAGAGGACAAGGGGGAAGAAGATTTAAGATTGCTTGAATTAAATGAAAAAAAAATAGCGCTCTTAGAAAAAGCGATAAACGAATTAAAAAAAGAACAAAAGCAATGCGTAGAACTCTTTTACCTGAAACGGAAAAGTTATGATGAAGTGTCAAACTTAACCGGTTTCGAACTAAAAAAAGTGAAGAGTTATATACAGAATGGTAAACGAAATTTAAAATTGATTTTAGAACAAGACGGTGAGTTCACTTGATCAAAATAGAGATATAGAATTATTGCGAAAGTACTACAATGGTAAACTTTCGGATGCAGAAAAGAATAGCCTTGAGCAGCGTGCTCTTGAAGATCCTTTCTTGAAAGAAGCAATGGATGGTTTTGATGAAAATCCTGAGGGGTTTAATCAGTTCGATGCCCGACATATCAAGGCAAATTCGGGAGCCGGACGAACCATGCTGGTGGCGGTTGTTGTGATTCTTGCAATGGGTGTAACAACTGTTTTGATCAACAATAATTTTTATCGGGATGAAGTAATCGCTTCTACTGATACTGATTCAACTTCAATAGAAAACTATATAGAAGTTGAAATTCTGCCAATTGAATTAGAAACGCTTGAAGTCGTAACGGAAGATGAACAAATAACCGTCGAGGAAATCCTCGAGAATAAGATCAAAATTGAAGAAGCTCGAAAGGCGGATAAGGAGGCTGACCCTAAGCCCGATGATGCAATAGAGATTGACATGGTCGATAATAATATTGAAGACGATGACTTTCATCCAGAGGACGAAAATCCGGCTCAGAATCTTGAGAACTCTGCACCTGCAACCTATTTGCACAAACTCTATGTTGTTGACTATAGAGAAATTATGAGGACGAAAGAATATATTTCCTATAAACGATATGATTTGCCGGGTACATCGGCGGACAAAGAAAATGAGGGCATAGATTATAATGAAGATCTGATCGAAAGAGAAGTCAACGTTCCTTACATGGATTATCTTGAAGGTGGAATGGAGTACTTCAAGATCGGAAAATTCAAGAAGGCTCTCAATCGATACAGGACAATTCTAGAGCAGTATGACAAAGACATGAATGCCCTATTTTATGGAGGTTTATGTTTTTACAATATGAAGAAATACGAGAATGCACTGAATAGTTTTGATGGCATCTTGAACCACGAACTAAATGCATTTAAAGAAGAAGCGAAATGGTACAAAGCGAAAACACTGCTTAAACTGGGTCGCCGAACTGAAGCCAGAGACGTGCTGGATCAAGTCATTATTCAAGGTGGATTCTATCTTAAGGATGCCATTATAGTGAGGAAGAGTTTATAGTATCTTCAGTACACAAGAGTTTTACATAGTTTGAAAAAGACCGAAGACGGAGCCATGAAAATCCGAATTCGGTCTTTTGTCTTTCTTCTTATGCCTTAGGTCTGGCATATTCCTTAACTTTGCTTGCCGAATTTTTGAGCAACATTTTTAATGGAAATTCCGACAAAATACGACCCATCGAAATCTGAAGATAAGTGGTATGCTTACTGGATGAAACAGGGGTATTTTCACTCTGTTCCGGATGAACGAGAACCTTACACCATAGTAATTCCGCCACCCAATGTGACAGGGATTCTGCACATGGGTCATATGCTGAACAATACGATTCAAGACGTTTTGGTTCGTCATGCACGCATGCAAGGAAAGAATGCTTGTTGGGTCCCGGGCACGGATCACGCTTCGATTGCAACTGAGGCAAAAGTTGTTCAGAAATTACGGAAAGAAGGAATCAAGAAGTCGGATTTGAGCAGGCAGGAGTTCCTTGAACATGCAATGGAATGGAAGGAGAGGTACGGTGGAGTCATTCTCGAGCAATTGAAAAAGCTGGGAGCATCATGTGATTGGGAGCGGACAAGCTTTACAATGGATCCTGAATATTCCGAGAGTGTTATCGATACGTTTATTGATCTATACAAAAAGGGAAAAATATACCGAGGCGTTCGAATGATCAACTGGGATCCATCAGCTCAGACTGCCCTTTCAGATGAAGAGGTGCTTCACAAGGAAGTGAATTCTAAGCTGTATCACGTTCGTTATAAAGTAGAAGGGACTGAGGATGAGTGGCTGACAATTGCAACTACCAGGCCCGAAACGATATTGGGGGACACGGCTGTTTGCGTTAATCCAAATGATATTCGATATACAAAACTGGTGGGCCAAAAGGCCATCGTACCAATTGCGGACAGACCGATTCCGATTATTGAGGATGATTATGTGACCATGGAATTCGGAACAGGATGCCTGAAAGTAACGCCTGCACATGATGAGAATGACCACGTCTTGGGAAACAAGCACAATCTTGAAATCATTGATATTTTAAATGACGATGGTAGCTTGAATGAACACGGACTTCATTACGAGGGACAAGATCGATTTGAGGCCAGAAAAGGGATAGCCAGGGAACTGGACGATTTAGGCTATTTAATTAAAGTCGAAGATCATATCAACAAAATCGGGTATTCTGAAAGAACAGATGCTGTGATAGAACCCAGACTGAGCTTGCAATGGTTTGTCGACATGAAAGAACTTTCAAAACCGGCTTTGGACAATGTGATGAACGATAATATCCGATTCTATCCGGACAATATGAAGAACACCTACCGGCACTGGATGGAGAATATCAAGGATTGGTGTATTTCACGTCAGCTATGGTGGGGACATCAAATACCGGCTTGGTATTATGGTAAGGGTACTGACGATTTTGTCGTCGCGAAAACGGTAGAAGAAGCTGTAAAATTAGCAGCGGAAAAATCGGGAAATAACTTTAGTTCAACTGATCTTAAGCAAGATGAAGACGTTGTTGATACTTGGTTTTCTTCCTGGTTATGGCCCATCTCCGTTTTTAACGGATTAACCGATCCTGACAATGAAGAAATTAATTACTACTACCCAACGCATGATTTAGTAACGGCACCCGAGATTATGTTCTTCTGGGTTGCGCGAATGATTATTGCGGGTTATGAGTACAAAGGTGAACTACCGTTTAGAAATGTGTACTATACCGGAATCGTAAGAGACAAATTGGGCCGTAAAATGTCCAAGCAATTAGGTAATTCGCCTGATCCTATTGAGCTGATTGAAGAATATGGAGCCGATGGAGTAAGAATGGGAATACTGATCTCATCCCCGGCGGGAAATGATTTGCCATTTGATTCTCTGCAATGCGAACAAGGAAGAAATTTTTCGAATAAAATCTGGAACGCCTTCCGATTGGTTAATCTGTGGGAAGAGAAAGACATTCCTCATGCGAAAGAGAATAAGATTGCGATTGAATGGTTTGAAAGTAAGCTGAATCAGGCCGTGCTTCAAATCAACGATCACTTTGGCAAATTCAGAATTTCTGACGCACTGATGACGATCTATAAACTGGCCTGGGATGATTTCTGCTCCTGGTACCTGGAACTCATAAAACCTGGATACGAACAGCCGATTGATTCGACTACGTTCAAGGCCACGGTCGAATTCTTTGAAAAGATCCTTCAGTTAATGCATCCGTTCATGCCTTTTGTCACGGAAGAAATCTGGCATTGGCTAAAAGACCGGCCCCAAGGAGAGGACATTATTGTTTCCAAATGGCCGGAAGTTTCAGAAGTGGATGACGCTTTACTAAATGACTTTTCCACAACCATAGAGGCCATTACGGCCATCAGAAACATTCGTAAGCAAAACAATATTGCCAACAAGATTCAGCTTGATCTTTCAATTAAGGTGAATGAATCTTTAAATAAATCGCTTGATCCGGCTATCCGAAAAATCGGAAACCTTGCATCCTTGGAATATGTTGACGAAAAGTTGCCAAATGCGTTTAGTTTCATCTGCAAGAACAATGAATATTTCATTCCCTTTGGTGCCGAGATCGACATTGACGCAGAGAAGGAAAAACTCAGCGGTGAACTTGAGTATGCAAGAGGATCTCTGGCAATCGTACAGAAGAAGTTAGGTAACGATAATTTCGTTAGTAACGCACCGGAGGCTGTTGTTGAAAGCGAGAGAAAAAAGGCAGCCGATGCCATGAACAAGATTAAAATTCTTGAGGAAAAACTGGCCGAATTGAATTAAGAGTTTTCCATATTCAATCAGGTCAGTGCCTAATAGCTCAGAATTTCATTAAGACTGATTTTTAGCTGACTTATTTCATCATCAGTTATATGACCGGATTTTTCGACTAATCTATTTTTAGAAATCGAGCGGATGTGAAAAGTAAGAATTTCGGACTTTTTTTTCAACTTATTTGTCTTGTTCGGATTGAGCACAAGGTTTCCTTTGTAGTTTTTGATTTTGGACGTTAATGGAAAACAAATTACAATATCCAGGTACTGGTTGAGTAAGTTTCCGCTGATGATAACCACCGGTCGAAATCCTGCTTGTTCTCTGCCTTTAGTCGGATTTAAATCGGCATACCAAATTTCACCTTGTTTCATTTGTCGTTCAATTGCGTGAAATAGTCCTCCATGCCCTCTTCAGCAATTGAAAGGAGATCGACATCAGAAGCCAGCTTCTTGTATGATTTTAAGTAATCTGCCTTATTGAGTTGGTCCAAATAGATAGTTAAAGCCTTCTCTATCAGTTTGTTTTTCGGCATCGAAAGCTCTTTCGCCTTAGCATTAAGCAGCGTTAAAAGGGTATCTGGAAGGGTACTGGTGAAAGTAGTCATAAGTATATTTTATATGTATATTATACAAATATAATCATTATTTGTCGATTAACAATATGTTTGCCGCCGATTAAATTCAATCCCTTCTCCTTCTCTTCCCGTATGTACAGCAGTATTATATTAGGCGCGCACGCTAAAAAATTCATTAACTTGGTTCCCCATTCAAAAACCCATCATTATGGATTACGACGTTATAATAATAGGTTCAGGACCCGGAGGATATGTTTGTGCTATCCGATTTGCCCAATTAGGATTCAAAACAGCCATCATAGAGAAGTATAATACACTCGGCGGTACGTGTTTGAACGTAGGATGTATTCCGTCCAAAGCACTTTTGGATTCATCAGAGCATTTTCATAATGCCACTCATAATTTCGAAAAGCATGGTATTGGTTTGACAAACTTGAAGGTCAATATGAAGCAGATGATCGATCGGAAAAATACCGTTGTATCACAAACCTGCGATGGCGTTCAATACCTGATGGATAAAAACAAGATTGACGTCCATACCGGTCACGCCTCATTTGTAGATGCTAGCACAATCAATGTAAAGCCCGCAAAAGGAAAGGCGACAAAGTTGACAACTAAATATGCGGTAATTGCTACCGGATCCAAACCTAATTATTTTCCGGGAATGGAACCGGACAAGAAACGTATCATTACCTCAACGGAAATATTGGATTTAGCGCAGGTCGCCAAAAACCTCATTGTTATTGGTGGAGGTGTGGTTGGATTAGAGCTTGGTTCTGTTCATGCAAGACTGGGGGCAAATGTGCAAGTTGTTGAATTTGCCGATCGAATTATTCCAGCGATGGATGGTGCTGTTTCAAAAGAACTGACCAAAGTGTTGAAAAAAGAAGGATTTAAGTTCAGTTTCAAGACCAAGGTTCAAAAAGTTGAAAATACGGGTAAAGGAGTGAAGGTAACTGCACTGGATAAAAATGACAAAGAAGTTGTTTTTAAAGGAGACTACTGTCTTGTTGCAGTTGGTCGTAAGCCATACACAGAAGGACTGGCGCTTGATAAAGCAGGAGTCAAAATGGACGACAGAGGCCGAGTTGAAGTGGATGATCATTTGAAAACAGCTGTAGACAATATTTATGCGATAGGTGATGTTGTCAAAGGTGCCATGTTGGCTCACAAGGCCGAAGATGAAGGTATGTACGTTGCGGAATTACTGGCCGGTCAAAAACCACATATCAACTACAATTTGATTCCAGGCGTAATCTATACCTGGCCTGAAGTTGCGGCTGTTGGTAAAACAGAGGAAGAATTAAAAGAGGCCGGAGTCAATTATAAAGTTGGTTCTTTTCCTTTAAAAGCGCTGGGGAGAGCAAGGGCGAGTATGGATATCATGGGATTGGTGAAGATTATCGCCGATGCTGAAACGGATGAGTCCACATGGTTTCTGCGCGAGCAGCGGATATGATAATGGAAGCTGTAACGGCCATGGAGTATAAAGCCTCGGCTGAGGACATGGCCAGAATTTGTCATCCGCATCCAACCTACACTGAAGCAACTAAAGAAGCGGCCCTTGCTGCGACGGAAGACCGCGCCCTGCATATCTAGAGCACTAGGCATGGCCGAAATAGCACTATACCCCATTCCAATTTTAGAAACGGAACGGCTGCGTTTGCGCAATTCAATTGAATCGGATATTGGATTTATCTACATACTCAGATCCAACGAAGAGGTGAACAAATTCATTGAACGAGAAAACTGTCTATCGCTGGAAGATGCCAAAACGTTTTTTTATAAATGTCTGACCGGAAATAAAAACAACGAAAGTATTGATTGGATAATTGAACGAAGAGATGATTGTATCTCAATCGGTACCATTTGCTTATGGAATTTTAATTGGGCAGAGAATAAATCTGAGGTTGGCTATCAGCTCTTGCCCGAATTTCAGGCACGGGGTTTTATGACTGAGGCATTAAAAGAAGTTTTAAAGTTCGGTTTTGAAGAGCTAAGAATGACTGAAATTGAAGCTTTGACCCATAAGGAAAATGAGACCTCAAAGATTCTCCTTGAAAAACTGGACTTTGAACTTCAAGTCGGCAAA
>CAZCAD010000009.1:0-4084 GCA_964496525.1 uncultured Flavobacteriales bacterium
AGGGCCTTGAACGTCCGGATGAAGATCAAGCGAAGAGTATATAATCTGGGCAGTCGCCGAAAATGGCAGAAGCAGTATGATTGCTAATATGTAAGAGTTTCTATAACCCATTATAGCTTCTTTTGCAATTATCAGGCCGATTAAGTTAGCATTCCTCCACAAACGTTGATCGTTTGACCGGTCACATAGGCAGATAAATCACCTGCAAGAAAAACGCAAGTATTTGCAACATCTTCAGGCGTTCCCCCTCGCTTCATGGGAATACCGTCTCTCCATCCTTGAACAACGGCTTCGTCCAGTGAGGCGGTCATTTCAGTCTCAATGAAACCGGGCGAAATTGCATTGCAACGAATGTTTCTTGAGCCTAACTCTTGAGCAACCGACTTGGTAAAACCAATCATTCCTGCTTTTGAAGCGGCGTAATTTGCCTGACCGGCATTTCCGGAAACTCCAACTACCGAGCTCATATTAATGATTGAACCTTGTCGAGCTTTTAGCATGGGTTTTAAAACCGCCTTGGTTAAGTTAAACGCAGATTTCAAGTTGACCTCAATCACCACGTCCCAATCTTCTTCACTCATGCGGAGCAATAAATTATCCTTCGTTATTCCGGCATTGTTGACTAAAATATCGATACGCCCGAATTCTTCCATTACTGCATCTGCTAATTTCTGACCGTCTTCAAATACGGCGGCGTTTGAAAGAAATCCTTTTGAAGTACCTCCAATTTCACTGAGCTCGTCTTCCAACTCCTTCGCCTCTTCAGGAGAAGCTATGTAGGTGAAGGCAACGATAGCACCTTCTTCAACAAATCGCCTGGCTACGGCTTTTCCAATTCCCCTCGCAGCTCCTGTTATGATGGCCACTTTGCCCTCTAATAAACCCATGTATTAATTTTTAGCAGCTAAAGATAGTTGTTTTGGAAGATTACTTATTCTTTCGAGATACAATGGAATTCAGTTTTGTTTTCAAGCTGAATTTGAAGTAAATAGGTTCCTTTTGGTAATGATGAGGTATCGATATCATCACTCTCGAACCCGGCCTTCTTCAATTTCAATACTTCACGTCTCGGAAAAGCCTTATGGTTACTCTGGATAATTTTACTGCTGTCTTGTCGGTCGGTATTTTGATTGCAGAAAGTGGTGTTCAGCCTCTTGGATCGGGGGTTTTAAGCAAAACATTCTATTTCTTCTTCGAGGCTTTTTTAGCTGGAGCTTTCTTTGCCGCTGCCTTCTTGGCCGGAGCTTTCTTTGCCGCTGCCTTCTTGGCTGGAGCTTTTTTGGCCGGAGCTTTCTTAGCTGCTGCCTTCTTGGTCGGTGCCTTTTTCACCGGAGCCTTCTTAGCCGCTGCTTTTTTCGCTTCTGCCTCAACTTTTTTTGCTTCAGCCTCCGCTTTCTTCGCTTCTTGCGCTTCTACTTTCTTCGATTCAGCCTCTGCCTTCTTCGCTTCTTCTGCCTCTATCTTTTGTTGTTCCGCTTCAGCCTTTTTTGCCTCTGCTTCTGCTATTTTTGCTTCTGCCGCCTCAGCTTTCTTTTTCTCAGCCTCTCGTATCTTTGCCTCTGCTTCTAATTTTTTATTTTCTGCATCTATTATTTTTTGAGCTGCAGCAGCCTTCTTAGCTTCAGCCTCAGCTTTTATTGCAGCCAAAGCCGCAATTTTCTTCAGTTCTTCTTCAGGTGGCTCTACCAAAATTCGTCCGCAGTGTTCGCAAACAATGATTTTCTTTCTTGCTCTTATGTCTAACTGTCGCTGCGGTGGTATCTTATTAAAACATCCTCCACAAGATTCTCTTTCAATCGAAACTACCGCTAAGCCGTTTCTTGAATTTCCTCTTAAACGATCGTATGCAACAATCAATCTTTCCTCAATTGACTTACGAGCTTTCCCTGAATCCTTGTTCAGTTTCGTTTCTTCTTTTTCAGTTTCGGCTGAAATATCCTTCAGCTCCTTTTGTTTCAACTTTAAATCCTTTCTGCGTTCTTCAAGCTTTTCTGCTGCTAAACTTAAGATTTCCGCTTTATGTTCAATCTTCGCCTTAAATTCTTTGATCTTTTTGTCGGACAATTCAATTTCCAATCCTTGATATTCTATCTCTTTTGAAATGGAATCAAATTCACGATTGTTTCGAACTTTCTTTTGTTGCTCACTATACTTTTTGATAGCAGCCTTGGCCTCCTTAATCATGTTCTTTCGATCAGAGATTCCCGTCTCTAATTCAGAGTTTTCATCTTTGAGTTTTTCCAATCGTGTGTCAAGTCCTTCAATTTCATCCTCGAGATCATGAACCTCTAAAGGCAATTCTCCCCTTACGGTTTTAATTCGATCGATTGAAGAATCAATTTTTTGCAGACTGTAAAGTGCATTCAATTTGTCCTCGATTGTGTAGTCTGATATCTTCGCCATGTGCTAAAAATAATTTACCGGATTGGTGTTTACCTTAGTTAAACAAGCTGCAAAGGTAGGAAATTTTTTTCTTAATAAATCGGCAATTAAATCGATTGTGAACTGCTCACTTTCAAAGTGTCCAATATCGGCAATAATGATCTGATTATCAGCATCAAAAAAGTCATGATACTTATAATCAGCAGTAATAAATATATCCGCTTTTTTGCCGATCGCCGCATTTAAAAGAAAGCTTCCCGAACCACCGCACCAGGCAATTTTCAGAACCGTATCACTTATGAGTGCTGTGTGTCTTATTAAGCCGCAATTAAATTCCTTTTTTATATGTGTTAGAAATTCACTTGTCGATATCGCTTTCTGCAGCTCGCCAATCATTCCGGATCCAACTGAATTATCTGAATTTAGCAACTCATAGCAGTCATATGCTACCTCCTCATAGGGGTGTGCCACTATCAGGGCCGAAATAATTTTTGGCAGATTGTAGATGTTGGCAACAACCTCCAACTTTTCCTCGCTTGCAGTTTGACGTGAGCCACTTTCTCCAATGTGCGGATTAGAATCTTCGCCACCTGTAAAAGTTCCGATTCCTTGTGTCGAAAAACTACAGTCAGAGTAATCACCTATATTACCTGCACCGGCTGAAAACATTGAGTTCAACACGGGTACCGAATAATCATTCGGGCAAAAGACCGCCAACTTTACCAAGTCCCCTTTTTTTGGTCCGAGAATCTTGCCGTTTTTGACCCCCAAAATCTCTCCTATTTTGGCATTTACGCCCAAGCGATAGTTATCAAGATTTGTATGAATTGCATAAATTGCGATGTCATTTTTAATGGCCTTAATGACCGTCCGTTCTACATAGTTACTTCCCCTTAGTTTTTTCAAACCTGAAAAAATGATCGGATGATGAGAAATAATCAGTTGGCAGTTTCTTTCAATGGCCTCGTCGACAATAGCTTCGGTACAATCAAGTGAGATTAGTGCTGAAGACAGTTCAACATTTGAATCTCCATAAATCAATCCCGAATTGTCATAGGATTCCTGTGTCTTAAGAGGCGCGAGAGATTCCAAATAATCGGTTATTTCCTGAATTTTCACAGAACAAATATAGCAATCAGCTTTGACCAATAGCAATCGGCTTTTAACTCCTGGCCGGTAGCTGAAACCTGATTGCTATATTTGTCACGCGCATGTCTACATTCCGATTCAAACATATTCTCACCAATGACGGATGGATGTCTGATCAGTTGATTAGCGTTGATTCTGATGGTAGAATTAAAAGGATAATCAAAGAATCCAATACCTCTCCGGATTATGACTTAAATGTGGCTGCGATTCCGGCCTTTCAAAACGCCCACTCGCACGCTTTTCAATACGCGATGGCCGGACTCGCAGAACGGCATTCGACGAAGAAGACTCCGGACGATTTTTGGAGCTGGCGCGAAGCGATGTATTCTTTGGCCTTAACTCTTAGCCCCTCTCATTTAAAGGGAATAGCTAAAATGCTGTATTCCGAAATGTTACGACACGGTTACAGTCAGGTCGCAGAGTTTCATTATCTCCATCATGACAAGGACGGAACGTCCTATTCAAATTTGTCAGAAACGGGAGAAACTTTAGTACAAGCGGCAAAGGAGGTTGGAATCGGAATTACACTGGTTCCGATTTTTTATCAAAAAGG
>CAZCAD010000009.1:4116-6779 GCA_964496525.1 uncultured Flavobacteriales bacterium
ATTTCTATCCACCAATTATGACGACTACTTGCGTCTGTTGGATGCGAGCAGGGCTTCATGTCAATTATATGATCGTGCTAATTTGGCTCTTGGAATTCACTCCATGCGGGCGGTAGAGCCTGAATTAATAAAACGACTGGCCGAAGAAGGGCCTCAAGATCTTCCTTTCCATATTCATGTATCTGAGCAGCTTAAGGAAATCGAAGATAGTCTTGAATACCTTGGCAAACGGCCTGTTGAATGGCTGCTGGAAAACGTCGATTTAAGTGATCGTTTTCAGTTGGTACACGCGACTCATTTGAGTAAAGAGGAAACTATTGGATTGGCGAAGAGCGGAGCAAATGTGGTTCTCTGTCCTTCAACAGAAGGTAATTTGGGTGATGGAATTTTCCCCTTAGTTGAATACCAGGAGGAGGGCGGGAGCTGGAGCATTGGTACCGACAGTCATATCGGGATAAACCCATTGGAGGAGCTAAGGATTTTAGATTACGGTCAACGACTAATCTCTCATAAGCGGAATACTTTTTATAGCGGCAAGCAAGGTGATGCGGGACTATTTGCGATTGAAATGGCTTTGGGCGCCGGAAGAAAAGCGATGGGAAATCAGTGTCAGGAATACTTTAAAGAAGGTGAATTTTTGGATGCCGCTCTCTATGACCTGAACTGCCCTCTTCTAGGATCAACTTCGCCGGATGACTTCGCGAGTACCATTATATATAGCTCGGATTCGAATCATCAGTACGGTACTATTTCGGCCGGAAGACTAGTGGTTGAAAACGGCAGGCATGAAAGCGCAGATGCTGTCTTAAATGAATTTCGATCGGTTCTCAAAGAGCTTGGAAATCGAGAATGAGCCAGTGTTTATAGCCCTAGTCCAAAACGCTCTTTTATAAGAGCCTCAACTCTATCAGATTTCTTCACCACTTTTTTCACCCATTCGACTTGAACATCGATCTTTTCATTCGCGCTCAGCTCCCAATTCAAGTCCGGGCTCTTCCGCATCCTTTCGGTAAGATTAGACAAAGCTAGAGCGACTGAAACAGATAGATTAAAGCTCTCCGTAAAACCGTACATGGGTAGTTTTACAAAACCGTCAGCTTGTTCCAGAGCCTGCTGAGTCAATCCGCTAAGCTCAGTGCCAAACATAAGAGCAAGGGGTTTGTCAATTGATAATTCATCAATTAGACAATCATGGTCATGCGGACTTGTCGCGATGATCCGATAACCTCTGGCCCTTAATTCATTGATACAGTTTGTAGAATTATAATCTTCACGATCATATTTATAAATGTTCAGCCATTTGGAAGAGCCGACATCAATTTCTTTGTTTGGCTCATATTTATTCATGTTTTCTATAACGTGGACATCTTGCACTCCAAAACAATCACAAGAGCGCAGAACAGCAGCGGCGTTGTGGGGCTGAAAAATGTCCTCCAGGACGACCGTAATATGTCTTGTTCTATTGGCAATAATCTCCTCAAACAGTTGCTTTTTGTTATCGCTAACGTGCTCCAGAAAGCGATCCAGTAATTCTTTATTTGTTATGTAGGTATAAAAAAACCCTGACGATCCGCCGCAGGCAGATGTCAGGGTTTAAAATTTATACTAAAATATCTTAGTTTACTTTTTTAGATAAATCCGCTCCTGCTTTGAATTTAACAACGTTTTTAGCAGCGATTTGGATTTCAGCGCCTGTTTGAGGATTTCTTCCTGTTCTCGCAGCTCTTCTAGAGATTGAGAAAGATCCGAATCCAACTAGAGAAATTTTGTCACCATTCCTAAGCGCACCTTCAGTTGAAGAAATGAATCCTTCTAATGCTCTTTTTGAGTCAGCCTTAGATAATCCTGAGTTTGACGCAATTGCATCAATTAATTCTGATTTGTTCATAATCAATTTTGATTTTTGGTTAATACAATTTTTTATTACTGTGCAAATATATCAGTATATCCTTACTGTGCAAGGGTTTCAAGGGCAAATGGGCCGATTTTGTTGATAAGTTACGGTAAAATGTTGATAAGTACCCCCAAATCCGCCTATTTTACTAGGTTTTAGGCCTTTTTTCACCCCCAATAAAGATTCTATCTGTGCCTGAAAATTTAGGAGATTGAATTGAGAGCACTTTCATAGGTTTTGATGAGGTCACTTTTAGCCCGTGTGGAGTGTTCTTTGGAATTCTGAAGTAATCACCTTTTTTCACTTCATAAGTCTTACTTCCAATTCTCATTTCACCTTTTCCCGAAATGACATAGATGTTTTCCGTGTGGTACTCATGTTTATGCAGTTTGACTTCATGCTTAATCCAAATCACAAATGTAGATTGCAGATCATCATCGTTCAGCTTTTGAACTAATATATTGTCAAATTCCTTTTTCGGTTCGATCTTTTTTAATTAAACAATTTCTTGAGATACTATGGGCTGAGCCGATATTGCTATACACATTATCAAAAGGGCCAAAGATTTCGTCATTGCTATTTCAATTTCCAATTAGTAAAGTCGAAACCATTAACGACTTCCTGAATTGACATTCGTTTCTTTCCCTCCATCTGAACTTCATTTAGATTAATCCAACCGTCAGCACATCCGAATTTAACTAAATTAGATTGCACTTCGATTTGATAAGAATGGTCTTGACCATCCCTTAGTCCAGAGGCCGAGAAAATC
>CAZCAD010000009.1:6789-16197 GCA_964496525.1 uncultured Flavobacteriales bacterium
GGTTTTCATATCCTCCTCAGATGTCAGATTTGTCCAGGCCGTGGGGTAAGGCGAAAGTCCGCGAATTTTATTATGGATATTGTCTACCGACTCACTCCATTCAATCTTGCAGTCCTCTTTAAATATTTTTGGTGCAGGCTTCAATGCATTTTCATCTATTCCCGCCAACTGATCTTTAGGATTGACTGTCTTATTAAATATTTGCTCAACCGTATCTCGAAGTAGGGCCGCACCTTTGGCCATAAGTTCATCATGAACCATACCGGCAGAATCATTTTGACCAATCGGTATCTCAACCGAATCGATAATTTTCCCGGTATCAATTTCTTTTTCAAGAAAGAAAGTCGTACATCCGGTTTTTGGTTCACCATTCATTACCGCCCAGTTAATTGGAGCTGCTCCGCGATATTGAGGCAAAAGAGAACCGTGTAGATTAATCGTTCCCAACTCCGGCATTCCCCAAACACTTTCAGGTAACATTCGAAAGGCTACTACCACAAATAAATCTGCATCGAGAGACTTAAGTTCCCCTTGAAATGAATTGTCTTTTAAATTATCCGGCTGAAGTATTTTCAACTCATTTTCATTCGCAAATTTCTTAACCGCCGATTCACTGACCTGCTGTCCACGACCTGATTTTCTATCCGGTGTAGTCACAACAGCCACAACTTCAATTCCGGATTCAAGAATTTGCCGCAGAGATTCGACCGCAAAATCCGGAGTACCCATAAAAACTATCTTATTCGGCATTGGTAAAGAATTTACGACGGTTGAAATATAAATACCCTAAGGCAAATAATCCAAGACTAATGAAATAAATGTACTCGACCCACCATATTTCAATCACATTCCACTCCCACTTTACAATAAATAAATAGCAGGCAATCAGGTAGATAACGATTGCCAAGAATTCGATCATGAAGGATGATTTGGTTTTTCCCAAGGCGGATACTGTGTGGAAAGGAATAACTGCGAGTGCCATAATCATAACCGATCCACTCACAAATCGAAGAATAGCTACACTATTGTTAAAAACTTCCGGATCTATGTTTGGATTGTGATTAACCAAATTGATCATCACCTCAGGATATAACAATGAGCCATGGAAAAATAGTAGGATGAAGAAAAATGACAGAACGGATATCCTTCGTTGAATTTTTGGTATCAGGTCACGCCGATTCTGCCCGACCAAGTTGCTGACGTAGGTTTTAGTTGCGGCGGCAAAACCAAATATCGGTATAAAAGAAAGGAAATAAACAAGTCGGATACTTTGTGAAGATTCTAACTCGGCTTGTCCCATGTGTTCGATCATGATAAAGAAAACTAACCAGGTGGACAAAGAGATTACGCCCTGAAACATTAATGGGTAACTCAGTTTCAAAAGGCTCCAAAGATGTGTCGCTAAGATTTTTTGTTTTAAATGGAAGCGATACTTCTTAAAAGAAGCGGTATTTAAAGCATATATCAATAAGAAAATAAAGGACAGTGCTTCTGCAATTGAGGATGCAATGGCAGCTCCCACCATTCCCATCTCCGGCATACCAAATTTGCCAAAAATAAGACCGTAGTCCAAAAAGATATTGCTTCCCGCGAGAATTAAAGTAGAGGCCATGATTATGTTTGTTCGACCCAAACCAATGAAGTAGGCGGCCATCGTAACCTGAAGAGATGCAAAGAATACCCCCCAAGTTCTAAACTTTAGAAAATCTGAAGTTGCATAAGCTATCTCCTCAGACTCGGACATCGCCATAATTATCATCTGAACAAAAAACAAAATGAAAATTAAACAGGAAACAAGAATTTGAATGAATTGAGCATTAAAAAGTACTTCACCAATTTCTGTGTCTTTACCTTCGCCCAACTTCTTTGCTATCGTTATTTGCGTACCATCTCCTAAACCTCGACACAGCATGTAAAGAGCCATGTACATAATGCTGCCATTACCCACTGCATCAAAGGCAACGGTACCTAACCTACTGACGAAAATACCATCCGTAACCACGATGATGGATTGCACCAGCGTTCCAAACATTAGCGGCAGGGCAATGAGCAATATTTTCTTGTAAGTAATTTCGAGCATGTTATAATCTCTATTCTACCTGAATTACTAATCCTTTCAGATATTCTCCCTCAGGATGACTGGACGATATTGGATGATCAGCGGGTTGATGTAGCTGTTCTAAAATCCTCACCCTTCGATTTACCGAAATAGCTGCAGCGACAACCGTATGATAAAAGGTAACTTTGTCCACGACTTGAGAACAAGAAAAGGTAAAAATGATTCCACCCGGTTTTATTTGCCGAATCGCGTGCGCATTCAAGCGTTTATAGCCTTGCACGGCCTTATGTTTTGCACTTCGGTGCTTGGCAAACGCCGGTGGATCCAGGACAATAATATCATAGTCATCTTTCAGCTCTTTCATAAAATCCATGGCATTACCAACTATGGACGAGTGACGGGACTTTTCAAAGCCGCCCAGCATAATATTCTCATCTGTCAATTTTATCGCTCTTTCAGAGGAATCTAATGAATGAACTAAAGCCGCTCCTGCGTTTAATGCGAAAACTGAGAACCCACCTGAATAACAAAAGGCATTCAGTACTTTTTTCCCCTCCGAATATTTTGCAATCAATGCTCGATTCTCTCTTTGATCAATAAAAAATCCTGTTTTCTGCCCGCTAATCCAATCAATCGCGAATTTATTATTGTGTTCGAGCGCGGTTACCGGAGTATTTGCTTTACCATATATATAACTGTCACCAGGGTATGTTTCAAAATATTTTGGCAAAACTGATCCGCACTTCATGTAGATCGATTTCAATCCTTTACCATAGACTTCCTTAAGTGCCTCGGCAATTTTATCGACATCACGATACATTCCGATGCTGTGACACTGAACTACCAGATGCCCGGCATAATGGTCGATAATCAGTCCGGGTAAAAAATCTCCCTCGGCGTGAATGAGGCGATAAATATTGGTAGTTGGACTATCGGTAAGACCCAAAATTTTTCTAAGTGCATAGGCATTTTGGATACGCTTTCGGTAAAGATTTTGATCCGGCTTATCCTGTTCAAAGAGGAGTAGTCTAACGGCAATACTTCCATCCTGATAATGTCCATAAGCGAGATGCCGCCCCTTGTTAGCCACTACTTCTACGAAGTCGCCTTCCTCGATCGTACCTTCAATTTTTTTTATTGCACCTGAAAATACCCAAGGATGCTGACGCATAATGGATTTATCTTTTCCTGCTTTTATGACAATTTTACTTAGGGACATTCGCTAAAATTTGAGGGCCACGAAATTAGTTAATTCAAATTACTTGAGCCACAGATCAGTCTAAATTGCAGAGAATTTGAGGCCGAAACCTAATTCCGCGAACCGAAAATCGAACTGCCGACTCGAATCATTGTGCTCCCTTCGCTAATCGCGATCTCATAATCACCACTCATTCCCATTGAAACAATATTGAAGAATTCTTCGCTGTGAAAATCCTTACTCTTTAGGCGATCAAAAATGATTTTTAAGTTTCTGAATTCTTCACGAACCTGCCGTTGATCCGAAGTAAAAGTGGCCATGCCCATTACTCCACAAATTCTGATATTTTTGAGCTCGGCATATTCTTCTGACTTTAGAATATCGTTTACTTCCCGAAGGTCAAATCCATATTTGGTCGATTCATCAGCAATATGAAACTGTAGTAAACAATCCAGAATCCGGTTATTATTTAAAGCCTGTTTGTTAATCTCCTTTAACAACTTCAGAGAATCAACACCATGAATTAAATGGACAAAGGATGCAATTGCCTTCACTTTCTTTGATTGCAGATGCCCGATCATATGCCACTTAATATCCTCAGGAAGAGTTTCAGCCTTCTCAACCAGTTCCTGAACTCTGTTCTCACCAAAGATGCGATGACCGGCTTCGTAGGCCTCCATAATTAAGTCATTCGGTTTGGTTTTCGAAACCGCAACCAAACTAACCGATTCCGGTAAATTTGCATTGAGATGTTGAAGATTTTCTTTGATCATTTTTCGGTCTGCGAATTTATGAACTATTTCTTCATTCAATAATCGTCGCGATTAACTTTCGACCTCCTGCGTTATTCCGAAACTCGGCCAGATAAATTCCCTGCCATGTTCCCAGATTCAACCGGCCGTTTGTAATTGGAATATGAACTGAATCACCTGTGAGGATTGATTTAATATGAGCCGGCATGTCATCAGGCCCTTCAAAGGTATGGCGATAATAGGGCTCATTTTCCTTAATGTTGGCATCGAACCAGTTGTTTAAATCCTGGAGAACGGTTGGATCCGCATTCTCGTTAATACAAATGCCGGCGGAGGTATGTTGAATAAATAAATGAAGAATTCCTGCATCCGGCAGATCGCCAAGTTGAGAAACAACTTCGGAGGTAATTATGTGAAATCCTCGAGATTTTACCTTTAATATGATCTTTTCTTGTCTCATTTTTCAAACCATCTTCGGATTGAATGATACTGGTGTGTGTACGCCGCAAAGTCTTCTCGAAAGATTCCTTTCTCATCGAATTTGTCTTCTCGAACCCATCTGCTCGCATGTAAGATCGTGTCTTTCGAATTAAGAATTTCAATATGATGAACAAGGCCATTCTCCTTCATGAAAAAAGACAGTCCGCCGACTTGTCCGTCCTCATGAGAGACTAATTCTCCAAAATTCACTTGAGTCGAGGCATCTCTTGGAATCTTCAGCCCATGAATCCGCGCAATGCCTTGTGTGAATCCTGAGCAATCAATTCCGTGTGTTGATCGACCACCCCATAAATAAGGTACATTCAAAAACATCTCAGCAGTTTCTAAAAGAGTTATCTCGTCACGCAATCTACCAAACAATACGCTCTGTTCGACACGCCCCAAACGAACGGAAGCACCATTATAATTGGGTAATTGTGATCCAAGCACAATTTTTTGCCGGCCATTTTCTGTTTCAATGGTACAGATGGGCTGGTTTAAAATAGCATGATCCTTTTTCTATCTCCTCCTTAAAAACTTCTTCGCTTATGTAGCAGAGCTGCTTAAAATCCATCCATCCCTCGTACTCGTCCATTATCATTCCGTATCCGAATCCATGGCTCGGAAATCTCAAGAACTGTCGACTAATCTGCAAAGAGCAATTGACTAACCATTTCAGCCCGATCATCCTGATTGGCTCGAAGATGGGCAACTGTTACTTTGCAGATTCCATGATCTTTTATTTATGACATTTCCAGGACTGGGAATTATAAATAAAGAAACAATTTCACTCAGTCGATAAATCTATTTATAAATTTAGCGTCGACTCATCAAAAAAGAAACTGTATTTTAAACGGTCTCAAGATGTTCATAAGACTATAGTCGTGAGAAAACTACTTCTAATATTGTTTATGGCACTCCTGACCAAGTCAGTAGACGGGCAAAGGCGTGGTCATAATTTTGTCAATATTACGGTGGAACAGGGTCTGCCATCAAATCAAATTTTTGATGCGTTTCAGGATAGCAAAGGATATATGTGGTTCGGTACCGACCGAGGACTCGTAAGATATAACGGCTTTGAATTTGAGGTATTCACCACAAAAAACGGTCTGAGCTCAAATACTAATTTGTTCATAGATGAATCCAATGACGGTCGTCTTTGGATTTATGGTGATGATGGACGGCTTACTTACTTTGATCATAAGAGATTTTGGCAATTTAAATACAATTCGAATTTGCTTGATCAACTTCACCCATCTGCGACCCCGCTTTATTTAGATGCTTCCGGTACAATTCCTGAACTAGGATATTCCGTTGAGCAATCCGGGAGCATGAATTCGAGCAAGATTAGTGCAAATTCTGTATCGGAATCAAATACGCAGGGAATCTATCTGGAGGACGATGGCGTAGAAATTAATTTGCATCTGAGAAAAGTACTCAACCGAGCCAATTATCCAATTTATCATATACAAAACGGAGACACTTTGATGTCCGTGGTCACGGTCAATAATAACCTCTTTGAAGGAGAGTCCGGGGCTGTTAAGATTAAAGGGCTGATTTACTTTAGCTATAAAAACCAGCTATATACTTATAAAAAGGGAGATAAAAAAGCAGAGTTAATTGCCAATTTTCCTGAAGGAATATTGTCCTTAGCCAGGGATAATCATGGGAATTTATATGTTGGTCTTTATAAAAAAGGACTCTACAAGTTAGAGGAGGCCAAGGCCTCCAGGGCGGTCGAATTTATACCCGGGATATCAGTATCTTCTATTTTCATTGATAGAAATGATGGGGTTTGGATTGGAAGTCTCTTCAACGGAATTTTCTTTTCGCAGGAGTCCAAGGATTTGCACTATTCAACTGTGGATAAAGGAGCTTTTCTGGAGATAAGTGGGAATCGGAATCGTATTATTGCTGTGGACAATCAAAACAAGGTTCTCGAAGTTAAAGCCGATAAATTAGAATTGCTGGATGAAGGATTTCTCCGAGAAATTCGCTGTGTTGATCTTGATCCGGACGGATGCTTACGGCTTGGAAGTTCGGGACTTGAAGGAAGAGTTATCTACGATACCTCAATGTCTAAAAGCACATACGAACATCACGGCTTTTCCGAGCTATTGAGAGTTGATACACTCTTTTGGTGTGTTCATAAGGATGGAATGTTTCGCTTGTCCTCAGACTTGAAAGACACAATTGGATCCAATATAGATCATCCATTTCCAATTAATAGTTTGGCGATGGTCAGCAGGGACACTCTTTTGGTCGGCTCAAAGGCAGGTGCTTTTATACTCCTGCATGATCAGTTGATTCCGTATCGACACGATCATCCATTTTACAGAGGAGACATTGTCAGCATTCTGGCCAAAGATGATTTATTGATTCTATCGAGCAGAGATCAGGGAATTCGGATAGAGAAAGGCAATCATTTGGTTGCCGAACTCGATGAAGGTGATGGATTGATTTCTGGAACGATCAACGATGCTCAATTAATTGATGACAAACTTCTTATTTCATCCAATCGAGGAATTTCAGTTTTGGAAATGGGAAATGGCATCAGGAACTTCTCTCGCTCCAATGGACTTATTTCAAATGCAGTGAATGATGTCTTTCACCGAAACGACACCTTGTGGATCGCGACCAATCGTGGAATTTCAATTCTGAGTTTATCAGAGACAAAAGAATTCGATGTGAACGTATATCTCTCCTCATTTGAAGTAAATGGAGAGGAATGGTCACTGGAAAACACTTATTACTTTAGCCACTCTGTAAACACCATTGAGGTGCATTACGAGGCTCCTGTTTTCAATCACCAGGGTAAAGTGAATTATCGTTATCGCTTAAAAGGGGTGGATCCGGATTGGGTTTATACCTCTAATCGATCGGCTCGTTATTCAAGTTTACCCTCTGGACAATTCCAATTTGAAATCGGAATACAAAACTCCAACGGGGCCTGGGGAGAGGCCGTGACACTCCTTTCAATTGACAAGGAATTTCCCTATTGGGAGAAAAGTAGTTTCTTTATTTTTCTCGGTCTTGGAGCAATTGGGATAAGCTGGTTAATCATCTCCCAACTTTTTAGAAGGAAGAACAGAAGACTTGAGCGAGCATATTATGTTATGGACCTGGAGCGGCGGGCAGTACAAGCCCAAATGAACCCACATTTTATTTTCAACGCTCTCACTTCATTGCAAAATTTAATTCTGCAACAGAAGAAAGAAGATGCGGTTGATTTTCTCGTGAAATTTTCCAGAACAACAAGAATGATCCTAAACCAGTCGGCAGAGGCTTATGTTTCCCTCGAAAAGGAGTTAAATTTATTAAGAGGATACATTGAATTGGAACAGGTGCGAATTGATAATAAGTTTCAATATATTATTGAAACAGATTTGGACGGAGCTGAGGTGATGGTGCCACCTATGCTAATTCAACCCTTTGCCGAAAATGCAATTAAACATGGGTTAAATCCAAAGGATCAAGAAGGGGAGTTAAGGATAAGCATATCCCCCCATTCAAAAAATTCAATCCTTTGCATAGTTAAAGATGATGGGGTAGGGAGGGGCTCTGTAAGTTCCGACCATAGTTCGAGAGGTATCAGCCTTGTGAAGCAAAGAATTAAGCTGCTGATGGATGTTGATCCTGTCCGTATCATTGATTTAAAAAATGATTTAGGTGAGGCAGCAGGCACAGAAGTTCGTATTATTATACCATTAAAGCACAGTTAAGGATGAAAGCGTTAATCGTTGATGATGAAAAACATTGCCGTCTGGTAATCAAATCTTATATCGAAGAAGAAAGTGTTGTCATTAAAGAGATTCAAGAGGCAAACTCCGTCACTTCGGCTTTACGATTGATTGAAGGTTATGACCCTGATCTGGTGTTTTTGGATATTCAACTGGGCAATCGTACGAGTTTCGAGATACTCGATTCGCTTTCTGAAATCAATTTCCAAATCATCTTCACGACAGCTTACGACGAGTATGCTTTGGAGGCTTTTAAATACTCAGCCGTACATTATCTCTTAAAACCAATCGATAAAAAAGAGCTTTTTGCTGCGATTGAGCGATGTGAGAACAAAGAGCTTCAATACTCTTCTTCGCAAATTGAAAAGGTAAAAGGATTATTCCTGCGACAAGAGAATCGTGCCTTCAATGTACCCTATGACGAGATCATCTCTCTGATAGCTGATGGCAGCTACTCCAAAATTCATAAGCGCGAAGGAGGTAGTATATTCACGTCTAAGAACCTTGGAGAGTACGAAAAAATACTACCGGAGGAGTTCTTCAGAATACACAAGTCGACAATCGTTAATCTTAAGGAAGTGGATTCACTGGATCTTAAGAATAATGCCGTCATTATGAAAAATGGTTTGAACTACGATTTTTCAAGAAGAAAGAAGTCTGCACTTAAAGATGCCCTGAGGAATTATTTCTTATAAGCTTTCTTTTTCCTGACATCCTGAAAGGGCCTTAAAATCTGAGAAATCTTCTGATTTTTGACCGTTTATTAATCAAATAACACCGTTTGTTACTTCCCTTTGTGTGGTCGATATCCGCTGTGTATGTTTACAGATGTAATATCTTTTCATTGAATGTAAACCGAATTTAAAACAAACAAATAACCTGGCAGAAATCTTTTCCTATCAAACCTGCCTGACGGCAGGCAGGTCTTCACAGCAAACGGTAAAATGATTCTATCTGAACAAAATGTAAAAAGCCAGGAAATTGAAAATGAGCATACAAACTAAGAGCCGAATAGCTATACACAAATTAATTCGCTCGTAAAGCAGACGAAACATCAATTAGCTCAATCTAATTTTCAAAATTTGGTTAATCTAAAGAGCCTCTTGTTGCAGAGGCTCTTTTTTCATACACTGCTTTATATTAAACTTTTAAAATTTAGGTGAAAATTTAAGAACTTCA
>CAZCAD010000009.1:16231-19554 GCA_964496525.1 uncultured Flavobacteriales bacterium
TAATGATTCTATGAATTTCATTTGTTTTAGGATTCTATGAATTTCATTTGTTTTAGCCTCTGCCGTTAACTGCTCAAAGCTACCGTTAATAAGATGTCGTTGTAAAATCAATGAAGTGTTTCTATCTTATGTATTGACAATGGATACGCACGATATTTAGCGTAATTTAGGTTATATCGTGGTTGATCGACGAAGGGCTTCTTGGGAAAGGGGCCCTTTTTTTTGAGACAGTCACACCAAGGCGTGACGTAGTCGAACTAATCCCAATGCAGCCACCATAGAATACAGGCAGGCCGAAGGTTTACGTGCCGAAGGCATGCATGGTAGGCAAGGCAGGCATAAATGTATAGTTTATTTCTGCAGAGACCCTAAGCCATTAAAAACTCAAACTCAAATGAAACCCCTTAAAATCCTCTCGAAACGAAGGAACAAACATCAACTGGCTCTCTGATTTATTAACTTTTGTTTTTTTATTTTTTCGCTTGAACGGATTCCAATTCTTCAAAGGTTCAAAATGATAAACCAGATTGGTGACCAGCATTGCAATTCCGGCGCCCAGTAAAACATCCGGCACCCAATGACGGTTGTTTAGTACGCGCAGTGTCGCCACGGGAACCGAAAAAAGAAAACCGCTTGCTGCAAGCAAAGGAGCGGTTTCTCTAAACTCATTGAATAGCACCTGACTCTGACAAAAAGCCTGGGAGGTGTGACCCGATGGATAGGAGTTCGGCGTGCCATTATTTGGTCGCTTTATAGGCAGAGCCAGCTTCAGCCCCCAGGTGATAGCAGCAGTTCCGGCTTCGGAAATGATTAGAAATTTCGTCTGATTCCAGACCGTGTTTTTGGCGGGCACTTTGAATAAATCTGCCGCATACATGATAGGAATTGGCCCCCACAATAACCAATCATCAACCCTGGTTCTAAATGTATCGGAAACTACAGATCGCACCAAATCTTGTAAACCATATTTGGTAGAATCCCGCATTAGGTCTATGCTAAGAATGCTCAATCCAATCGGCCCCCAGATGCGATTGAAGAGTGTCGGTTTTTCATGAGTGAGAAATTCAGCGTCCGTCAGAACCTTAACCGTATCTCCTTCCTGAGCGACCGAAATTGTCACTGTCAATAACAGTAAAACCAGAACAAGAAGCTTTTTCATTTCGCTCTACTTAGGTTTTAAATTTAGAAATTTCGCCTCGATAAAGCGGTAGCTGAGACCCGAGACGAGGAGAATGAAGAACAAGCTGACAAATAAGTAGGTCGGAATTAGCCAGTATCCACCATGTTCCACTTGCTCGATTCCTTTCAGAACTAAATACATAATCACAAGGTGATACATATAAATACCATAAGATATTTTACCGAAGTAATTGAACATTTTGACGCTTCCAAATTTGAAGAAGGAATGTTCGCCTCGAACTTGATCAAGGATGATAAAGGCAAAAAAGAGGGACAAAGCAAAGCGTTCCATTATCATAAAGTCTCCCGAGAAAATTTTATTCTTGGCAACACACATTAAGAATCCCCCCAGATAAATCAAGATGACCCAAATTTTTGGAATTGTTTTTAGTTTATCAAAAAATCGATTTTCTCTAAAAAGCAAAAGACCAATTATCGCTCCCATCAAAATATCCTGACCAACGGAAAGCGTATGGTAGAAGATCATTCTGTGATCCTGCAAATAATACCAGCGGAAATAAAACGAGACGACATACATGATCAAAATGAGATACTCAGGCTTCAGAAATTTCATGCGACTTAAGATGAATAAGCCAATCCCCCAGAAAAGATAGAATTGCTCTTCAACCGCAACCGACCATGGAGATGTTAGAAAACCAATAGAGTCATTAGCTCCATTCCATATTTCATCAAAGTTAGCCAGGAAAAACGCAAAATACATTGGGTCGTGACTGGTGCTATATCCCGGAATAATCCATGGAAAAAGAGCAAAACCAATGAAAAAGATGATGAAGTAGAGCGGCCATATTCTTAATGTTCTTCGAATCAGAAATTTCCATAAATTGAAATGACCTCTGTGCTTATGCTCGTGCATAATAAGATAAGTAATCAGAAATCCTGACAAGACAAAAAAGAAGTTGACGCCTAATCCTCCTTTGTTTGCAATCACCATGACTCCCTTAAAAATATCGTAACTATTCAGGGCGGGATAGTCGGCATTCACGTCACGAAAAAAATGAAAGAGGACAACACTGATGGCAGCAAAGAATCTCAAAGCGTCAAGATTTTCAAAGTGAACTCTTGGTATTTTCGGATTTGATTGAGTTGTCAAACGGAATTATCTCTAATTTTGCGCTAAATCTAGTTCAAATTGAAAGATAAGGACATTTTTGATCTGTGTATTGTGGGAGGCGGAATTGTAGGGGCCGCAACCTTCTACAAACTTCAATTGCGAAATCCTGAACTCAAGATCGCCCTGGTTGAAAAGGAAGATAAACTGGCGACCCATCAGACCGGTCACAATTCGGGCGTTGTTCATTCGGGGCTCTATTACAAACCGGGTTCTCTTAAGGCGGAGAATTGCGTTAAGGGGCGTCATGAGATTATAGCTTTTGCTAAGGAATATGGAATTGATCATGACATCTGTGGAAAAGTAGTTGTCGCAAAAGCTGAAAGCGAGCTTGAAGTAATGAATCAGATTTTCGAGAATGGCATTGCAAATAAGACCGAGGGAATTGAAATAATTGACGGTGCTAAGGTCAAGGAAATAGAGCCATTTGTTGAAGGGATAGGAGGGATTTGGGTTCCCTGTACCGGAATTATTGATTTTGTAGCAGCGACGATTAAAATGGTGGACGTGGCTTTAGGAAAACAGCCGGATTCAACACTGTATTTAGGTGAAAAAGTCATCGACATTAATGATCAAGCCGGTTATCATGAAGTCATTACCGAAAAAAGAATCATCAAAACGAAAAAAATGATTTTCTGTGGAGGACTTCAAGCCGACCGCTTAGCAAAACAAGATGGCGTGAAGTTAAAGGAAAAGGTTGTTGGCTTCAGAGGAGACTATTACGAATTGGAAGATCACGCAAAGGAGAAGGTGAGAAACCTGATCTACCCCGTACCAAATCCGGACTTTCCATTTTTAGGTGTTCACTTTACCCGAATGACCAATGGCGAAATTGAATGCGGACCCAATGCCGTTTTTACTTTCAAACGAGAAGGATATGGCAAAAGAGATTTCAATTGGTCAGATACTGTAAATGCCTTGTCTTATAAGGGAACATGGAAATTGTTCTTTGGTAATATGCGCTTTGGCATGAGAGAGTACCGACGAGCGTTCTCAAAAAAACAGTTCTTAAAAA
>CAZCAD010000010.1:0-6499 GCA_964496525.1 uncultured Flavobacteriales bacterium
CAAAATTAATCAGGACGGAAATGTGGATCAGAGCCTCGAAGTACTGAACATGGGCCAACTTCTTAGCATTCCCTTCATTCTGTTGGGATTATTTCTGTTCTTTCGAAAAATGAAGGAAATTGCAAAAGAGAAAAGAAAAGTACCAAAACGCCAGAAATCTAAATAATATCTTCTTGCTCGAATTCAATGTCTCGATCGTCTTGAATGTCTTCATCAAAATTTATGTCTTCGTCTTCTGATTCGATTATGTCATCCAGGAAAGCATCCGTAACCTCTGAGTTCTCACCGCTCGATTTTGACTGTTTTGTTTGCACGAGAAATATGACAGGGATGACAATAAAAGACAGAATGATCAGTCCCAAAATGACATCTTCTGCGTTGTTGAGCAGATTCCAAATCCATTTGTAGTTATAAATGACATAAATGATTATGAGGCCGGTAAATATGCATCCAAGAATAAAGTAGACATCCTGCCGAAGTCGATTAGCTAATATGGCGAAGATGATCGCAGCGATCCCTCCAATAAAAAGTAATAGATAGCCGAATATTACTCCCATGAGACTAAATATAGGGCAAAAAAAATCCCCCCAACAATGCTGAGAGGATTTTAAATTTATTTTTCCGGATTAGTGAGTAACGATCAGTTTTTTCGTTTCGACCTTACCCTTATTAGTAAGCTGAATCAAGTAGATTCCGTCGTCCCAATCAGCCGTATTTAGCTGAATGGTACTGCCATTAAGGGAGGTATTATGATAGATCACTTGTCCGGCGAGATTAATGACCGAAATTTTATCAGCTTGATTGAACAGAACGGTTGCCGTCTCGCCAGCCGGGTTTGGAAACACATTCCATTTATCGGATAAGTAGATCGTATTGATTCCTACATCTCCACCTTCAAAGCGAATGTTGTCAACCATAAATACGGAACCCATGAAGTCTCCTGAGTATAATAGTACATTTATGGAATCAGGGGCTTCCGTAAAGCTTAATTCAATCGTATCTGTTTCCCATGCTGATACTGTATTTGTATAGATGACAAAGGTGTCAATTAGCATTCCTGATGTACCATTCCATATTTGCAGCCAGCACAGAGCAGTGTCCGTTCCACTTGGTGCGTATTGAAAATCCAAGAGCATTTCAGCAGGTTGAGCGATAAAAGCATCACCGCCGATCGGAATACCTGTTCCAAAATCAAAGGTTCCGTTTGTTACCAAAGCGGGCATGGAAAACACAACATTTCCAAGAGTTGTGGTTATTTCAATTGACGATGTGCCTGAAGTTGATGAGGGTGATTCTACCACATATGCTTCTCCGGTATTTAGATATAGAAGGTCGTCTAAACTATACCACACATCCGGCATGCTCAATGTTAGTTCAAATAAATCTTCAAAACTGTAATTGGGGATTGCGCTCGGGATGGTTGATCCAGCCGTAAATTCGAAAGTAACATTATCGATTTCAAGAATAGATCCCTCCTTTGGAACTCCGGGGGTAAAGGGATCGCTACTGGCGAAACCGATAAAGACACTATCCGGTTCTTCAGTTGATGCGAATGCAATTGGTAGCGCAACCTGAGTCCATGCAGAAGTGGTACCACCCATGGAATATTGAGCTTGTGCGTAAACAGCACCGGCTTTCATCAATTGAACAATGGCAATTGCTGAATCACCTGCTTGCACATCGCATTTATACCAAAAACTCATTTGATCAAGAGTATCGCTATAAGGGAATCCTTCGAATCCTGCGCCTGCACTCTCTTTAATGACATACCCGAAGATAGTATCGTCCATAAATGTTACTGTATTATAAACAAAAGCTGTCTCCATAAAGACAGAATAAAATCCATCTTGAGGATCAACGTCATCTTGCCATGTATTGGGGGGTTCACCCATAGCGTACATTTGAGCAGCTGAGGAGTTCCACAGCTCCAAGGAGTCATAAATTACCTGATCCGTCCAATTTTCAAAGGAGGGATTAGTTACGTTAGCGTTAGTTTGGGAAATTGCGAATGTGGATACACAGAGCGCAATCAATAATGTCCAAATTTTCTTCATAGTCGTTTTTTTTTAAATAGTCTGATTAGAATGGCGGTACCCCTATCGGGCACGTAAAATTAAATCAGTACAACGATTACATAAAGAGTAGATCAAAGGTTTGAACTAGATCACCCTAAGGCTTGATTTGTTTAGCGAAATCCTAAAGGCGGGACCGCCTACCAAAGGCTCGCCATCAACATGAAAAGCTATCTCTTCATCAGTTTCTACTTGCAATTCGAAATCTGATGAAACTTCATCGGAACTAAAATGTTTTGACCTATCAATAGTGCCGTTAAAAAATCTTTTCACCAACCAAGGGGCCTTAAGCATCTTAAATTTATCGATTTGGATTACTTCGAAAATCCCGTCAGTTGTATTGGAGTTTGGTGAAATTTGAAAACCATTACCGAATTGACTTGAATTGGCAACGGAACAAATTACCAACTCCCTGGTCCACTTTAATCCATCACCCTTCACCGAAATTCTAAGCGGCTTGTATGATTTAAATTCTTTGATAACCAACTTGATGTAGCTTTTAAAACCACGTTTATGGAATTCGTCAAATTTCTTGGAAATGTGCGCATCAAAGCCAAATCCACAAGTTCCTATAAAGATTCGGTCGTTGACTTTACCGGTATCAATGGAAAGGGAATTAAATCCCTTGATCCGCTCGATCGCTTTCTCAGGTTCAAGCGGAATACCAAGATGCCGCGCCAATCCATTTCCAGATCCGGTTGGAATGATTCCGAGGATACATTTCGAATTAACCAGGGCACTTCCAACTTCATTGACTGATCCGTCGCCACCAATTGCAACAATACAATTGTAGTTACCTTTCTCAGTTTCAGCTATTTCATGACCGTGATTCCTGTACTCCGTGTTTCTGAGTTCAGCTTCGAAATCTGAATGTGCGAAATGCCTCTCTATCAAGTCAGGAATGACATTTTTTTTGCCAATTCCTGAAATTGGATTGAGTAGGAATAATATTTTTTTTTGATCAGCCAATGCCTAGTCTTCGATGGTCATTTCGTTATTGATCAGTGCATGATTATACATTTGAATCATTGCTTTAAAATGATCCTCCAACTTTTTAAAATCCTTTTTATCTACCAAATTGTCCAGTTGAAAAATGTCATCCAATACGAAAGCCGATGTAATTTCGTCATTCGCCAACATCAATAAATAGTCTTCATCGTCAAGACTGCCAAAGTACAATTGTCTCTCGCCAATTTGACAGGTGCTAAAACCATTTCCTTTTTTAAAAACTGATCGCCCAAAGGAGAAGAAAGCGTGTTCGTATGCGATCAAATGCATGATGCTTGGCATAATATCGACTTGGCTGACTATTTTATCGTTTCTACCTTTAAACTTCGGATGATTTGGGTAGTGGAAGACCAATGGAATGTGCATGGTTCTTTATAATACACTTGATCAGAAGTTGCCGGTGTGTGATCCGCGACGATGATGAAAAGTGTATTCGTGTACCACTCTTTCTTCCTGACAGAATTAAAGAAGCGAGAAAGCGCATAATCGGCATAGTGAATTGAATTGTGCATTTCTGACGGACCTCCGTTGAACCTCTTCTGATATCGCTCTGGAATTGAGTAAGGAGGGTGCGATGAGATTGAAAAGACTGTGCTAAAGAATGGCTTCTTCATTTCATCCATTTGTTCGATGCTCCATAAATAAAACTCTTCGTCATAAATTCCCCAAGTGCCGTCGTAATGGTCGTCATTGTTGTATTCATCCCTGCCATAATAATCGTCAAATCCCGATACGTCGGCGAAAGTGTCAAAGTTCATAGAACCGTTAGACGCTCCGTGAAAGAAACCACTGCTGTAATATCGACTCTTCAGCAGTTTAGGGATGCTCTCAATCTTATTTGCTGCGTAGGGGGAAGTTAAGTATTCAATTTCCATCAGTTTTGGGATTGAGGAAATGATCGATGGCATGGCGTCCATGGATTTTTTTCCGTTAGCATAGCAATTCGTATAAACAAGTGATTCGCGAATGAGAGAATCCAGGAACGGCGTGTAGACTTCTTCCTTGCCGTTTATCTCGGAAATGTATTCGACGGAAAAACTCTCGAGCGTTAAGATGACGATGTTCGGATTTATAAGAACCGGCTGTTCTCTCGAATAATTTTTTCTTGGATTGAATATCTTCTTGAGTTCCGACTCCGAAAAATAGTTTTTCTCGTCGATCGTGATGTCGCCCCAGGTTTTTATTACCGTAAAGGCGGAGTTGAGAACTAATTGCACATTTTGATCGATGGTATAAGCCGCAGCATTTGCGGGGGCAATTGGCTTCATGCCGACACCGCCTCTACCAATCAATACCAGAATTCCACAGGCGATCGGAAACAGAATTATCTGCTTGATCCAGCCGGTCTGCTCACTGTCGTCTTTAATGCGGTTGATTCGTTTGTACAGCCAGATTCCTGCTAGCTGAAACAAAATGGCAAAGATGATTAAGTACCAGTAATCAGCCAAAAAGGAAGGAAGCTGCTGCCAAAGATCGTCTCCAAAACCAAGCATCTTAAAGAGTCCTACGGTTGACCGAGATGAGGTGTGCCTGAAGTATTCGACGTCGATCAGATTAATAAAGGTGGATAGGAAAAGAATCAGATGAAATGAAATTGCCAGAATTTTTTGAAATATAGGTCGGCCTCTTCGTTTGTTCGGAAACATCTCAAATAAGACCAAGGGGAGAAAGACAATCGCAGCAGTCACCAAATCAAACCAAATACCAGCGAGGAAATCTGTAAAATAAACCACAGGAAAGTGATCATTATTAAAAATAAGAAAGAGGATTCGGCAAAAAGAAAAAATAAGAACCAATATTCCCAATTTGAGAAAGAACTTCAAAAAGTATTTGGGCAATAGGTTCTTGATCAAAATTGCTGAATTTGGAGGGAGTCAAAGTTTAAACGTCTTCACGCAGCCAATAATCATAAAGCTTACGATCATTTTCATCTTTAAAGTCAATACCGTACGTATAACGTCTGGCTTTTCTGCTGCCCATTTTAACAGTATAAGTTTTAATAATGTTGTCTCTTGAGAGCATGACTTCAAATTCATCACCAATATCGAGAGTCGTCATCATTGCATCAAAATCGGCTTTATTTACGCGGATTCCGTTAATTGCGATAATTTCATCATTGACACTCAATCCGTATTCTTCACCCGCAGTTCCCAAATCGACACGGGTAATCATAAGTTTGGCTCCTCCAGAGGTTCTAACACCCAAATAAGGGGTATCCGTTTTGTTGCCATCTTCAAAATCCAAGCCAACACCTCGAAAGAATTTCTTATAATCAATGGTTTTGGTATCATATACGTAATCAGAGAAGAACCAATTCATGTCCTCGCCTAAGAAACTTTCAAGAGTCGACTGGAATTCATCATCTGTGAAACCAACATCTGATTTCACATAAAAGTCGGTGTACAATTTTTGAAGGAAGTGGTCCAGACATTTTTCGCCATTGAATTTTTTAATAGTATAAAGATCCAGCATGGCCGCCAGAATTTGGCCTTTGGAATAATAAGATATCCCCGTGTTTCCTGAGTTTTCATTCCGTCGGTATGCCTTAATCCAGGCGTCAAAACTTGAATGGGCGACGGGCTGGACTTTGTTGCCGGGAGAATTTTCTACGTAGTTGATTGTACCTATTAGCTTGGCGATGTAGGTTTCCTTATCGTAAAATCCGGCTCGTCGCAGAATCAATTCATCGTAATAGGATGTGAATCCCTCCATGACCCACAGTAGGTCAGTATAGTTTTCGGTGTCATAGTCAAAAGGTCCCAATTCCTTCGGTCGCATTCGTTTCACATTCCATAAGTGAAAATATTCATGAGCGACCAAGCTAAGGAATCCGAGATATTTGTCTCCTTCATAGGTCCAACGGTTCGGCATTAGTGATGTACAAGCCTTATGCTCCAAACCACCAGAAGAATTGCTTACATTGTGGATGATAAAAAGGTATTCTTTATTAGGATTGGCACCAAAAACCTTAGTCTCTGACTCGACGATTTTTGCCATATCTCTTTTTAGCCTCTCTTCGTCATAGTTGGCTTCGCCATACATGCAAACCGTATGTTTTACTCCTGCCGCATTAAAGGTAAATTCATACTGATTGCCTATTTCAATTGGACAATCGCCTAACTCATCGTAATCAGAAAAGGTGTAGGTATTTCCACTTTCTTTCTTCAGCGCAGTTGAGATTTTTGAGAAAGAAGGATGAGGAATGATCGTTAATTTGCCAGGAGTATCTTTTGCGCCATCTACATACATAAAAACAGAAGTGCCATTCAGATATCCATGTGAGTCATCCAAAAAACTCGTTCGAACCGATAGCTCGAAAGAGTAAACCTCGTAACTGACATTGATTGATTTGGCTCCATTTGTCGTTATCCGCCAAGTATTCTTGTCAATTTTTTCAACATCAATCATGGTCAACTTTG
>CAZCAD010000010.1:6521-19054 GCA_964496525.1 uncultured Flavobacteriales bacterium
CGCTCACCAGGTTCACGCCTTTGGCAAATTCACGGACCAGATAAGATCCCGGAGCCCAAACAGGCATTTTGATATCAATAGTCTTTCCTTTGAAGTCAGACATGAACATGTTTACCTCAAAATAATGGGTGTTTGGCTTGGACATTCCCAACACATAATCGACCTTCATCGCATGTGAAGGCATCGAAAAATAGATGAATGATAGCAGGAAAAAAATGTGTTTGCGCATTTGGTTTGAATTTGAGTCAAAAATAATCATTTATATATTAGTTTTGTTTTAACGGTTGTTGTGACAGCAGCAACACAAATCATACCGAAAATGAGACAAATTTTCATCACTTTAATCGCATGTACGGCTTTGTTTTCTTGCAATATGGCTTCTGAGGGCGAAGATCCGATTATAGATGGAGGAGAAAGCGAAGAGCTGGCCAAATTAAGATCAGAAAAACGCGCCCTGGAGGAGCAACTCGTTGAGAAAGATTCTATTATCAATGAATCGATCATGTTATTCAATGAGATTGAGCATAATCTCGCTATGATTAATTTAAAGGAGGATGAAATTCGTTTACGTTCGAATAATGTTGAACTGGCTGAGGATGGAAAGCAATGGGTGTTGCAGGAAATCAACAATATTAACTATTTACGTGAGGCGAACGCCAAGATGGTTGAAGAATTAACGGTGGCACTTAAAAACAAGAATCTGCAAATTGAACAGTTCCAGAATATGATTTCTGAATTGTTAAACAAGATTCAGGTGCAAGAAGAAGAGATTGAGTTGTTAAGGGTTGAATTACAGGATTTGGATCAAGAGTTTGTAGAATTGCTTGGGGCTTATCAGGAACAAACTGAATTGGCAATTGAAACGATACAGGAGCTTAATTCAGCTTATTATGCCTATGGTTCTAAAGATGAGCTTATATCGAATGAAGTAATTATCAAAGAGGGCGGGTTCATTGGTATCGGTAAAAAAATTCATCTGAAAGGAAACTTCAATGATGAATATTTTACGAAAATCGACATGATGAAGGAGAAGACGATTGAAGTAGTAGGGAAGAAGGTGAAGTTTATAACCGATCATCCATCAAGCAGCTACGAAGTGGTTTCAAATGGCGATAATCACAAAATCAAGATTAAGGATCCCAAGTCATTCTGGAAGGTGTCGAAATATTTGGTGGTTGTTGTGGACTAGACGCTTGACTATACGGACGGATTACAAATCCGCGCGTTCCGTTCTGAGTGTATTCCGTGAGGACTCGTTCAAATCCGCGCGTTCCGTTCTAAGAATATTACGCGGAGGACTCATTCAAATTCTAAGGATGGTGCGCGCGGATTTGCAATCCGTGCGTTGCTTTTTAAGGAAGGGAGTTCGTAATTAATCTCCCTGAAACAACCTGGTGGTATAAATCACCATTTTCGTTCGAATATGTCGCCGATCTGAAACAAGCTCGGGAAAGTCGGAGAAAAAATTCGTTTTCTTATTCTTTATGGTCCAATCGTCTTCCGGGGCCTTAATCATAAATATATAGCAAGCCCATGATTCGGCTAAATCTTCCGCCGGATTTTCTGCTGCATAATCCGTGACAAATCGATCCGGATATTTCAAATAAAAGGCATAGATTGAATCAAGACATTCATGTGTAAAATAAATTTCGTCTGTTCGTCTCCAATCCTCCATCAATTTCCCAACCCAAAATTCATTGACGAATAGATCAAGATATCCGTCTTGTCTCGCGTATCCCTCGGTCGTTAAATAGCCTTTCTTATCATTTTGAAGTGTATCCTTGGTTGGCTTCATTTGCTGAATGTTCAAGGACATTAGATGACCAAACTCATGGACGAGTGTAAAGAGGTAGTCATATACATGTGCTGAATCTATCCGACTTAGGTTCATATCGGTCGTATCGATGTCGAGTTCCCATCTCTTGAGAGATTCATCCAGTTGATTTAGTCCGCCCAAATCTCCATCCTTCCCATCGGTGATTAAGCGCATTGAAATGATGTATTTGTCTATTTTTTTATGTGGAAAAATATCATAAAAAATATCCCAATACTGAGCGGCGAGACGATCTAATTCATAGGTAGTGTCAACTTCAATAACCCCTTTATTGACATCCCAGCTTCCGAGAATTTCAGAATCGATTTGACTATTCACACTTGGAAGTAAAACCGGCAGAAGGATTATTATTAAAGCGAATTGTTTCACGAATTATAAATCGGTAATCGCCGGTGGTTCTTGATTTTGAACAGCCATCACGACAAGCACGATATAAACGACATATGAGCCAAATAGTAAGACGCCCTTGAGCCTGCCCAATTTTTTACCGATTAGCATGAGTGGTAAGAGGGCGACAGCTATTCCAAGAACCCACCACATATCTGAACTCAGCGTATTTGGATCGCGAACAGGAATGGGTTGAACCATTGAGGTTAAGCCGATAACAGCCATAATATTAAAGATGTTTGAACCGATTAGATTTCCGATCGAGATATCCGTCTGTTTCTTGAAGGCTGCAACAGCGGATGTTACAAGCTCGGGTACAGAGGTTCCGAATGCTATGACCGTCACAGCAATCACCCGTTCTTCCATTCCGGCGTGTTGGGCAATTGCTACAGCTCCGTCCAGTAACCAACCCGCTCCAAAGAACAGCGCAACTAGGCCTCCCAACAAAAACAGCGTAGAAATCCAGGGTTTGACTTGTGCGCCGTCCACTTCATCCATGTTTTCAGCTTTGGTGGCTTTGGTCTTTTTTCTCGAATTTCGAACCAGGGCAAAAGTAAAAATCAGCAAAATGCCGAATAAAATAATCCCTTCCCATACTTCGATCATTTGGTCATAAGCAAAGACAAAAAACAGAATGGAGGCTAACATCATCATTGGCCAGTCGATGATTTTTGAATTTCGATCAACGACAATTGGAAAAATCAGGCAGGTCAAACCGAGCACCAGCGCAATATTGGCGATATTCGATCCAATAACGTTTCCAATCGCAATGTCCGGATGTCCACCCATCGCAGCATCAAGACTTACCATTAATTCCGGAGCCGATGTTCCAAATGAGATAACCGTCATACCGATTACCAGCGTTGAAATATGAAATTTCTTTGCAATGCCAACGGCACCTCGAACTAAGAATTCACCACCAACAATTAGCGTCGCAAGACCCAATATGAGCCAGAAATACATCATGATGTTTCTTCGTTTTGATCGTCTGGATTTGTCCCGGATTTAGTATCTATTGTCTTGCCATCATCATTCACCTCATCCTGTTCTTTTTCATCTGACGAAGTCTCGCTAAATTCGGGCGGTTTTTTCACCTCAGGCGAGTCCGAATCCAAATCCAGATCGATACCCTCAAAGTCCTTGCTTACCTCATCCAAATCCAAGTCTTTCCTCATTTCAAGTGCAGAATTTTGAATATCTCTTTTGATCTCATTTGAAGCATTTCGAATTTCCTTCATTCCTTTGCCAAGATTCCTCGCTAAACCAGGAATACTCTTGGATCCAAACAACATCAGAACAGCAAGCAGAATAAAAACTACCTCCCAGGTTCCCAAGCTATTTAAAAATAGAAGAATCATAAAAAATAGCCTTCCTCCACTCGTTGCGGGGAGGAAGGCTATTAAAAATTATGTCGTTTTCAATTATTTTATTTCTTTCACTTCATCAGACTTTGAGAAGTCGATAACTGCCGGTGTGGCAATAAATAGCGATGAGTAAGTTCCGACCACAACACCGATCATTAGTGCAAACGTAAATCCTTTAATTGCGTCACCTCCAAATAAGAATATGATCAATAGCACGATAAAGGTTGAAACGGACGTATTCACTGTCCTGGACAAGGTCGAATTCAAGGCCATATTAATCACCTCTTTTTTATTCTTTTTATGATAAATACCCAGGTATTCCCTGATTCTATCGAAAACGACCACGGTATCATTGATGGAGTAACCGACCACCGTCAGTATGGCAGCAATAAAGGCCTGATCAATCTCCATAGAGAAGCCGATCCATCCCCAACATATAGAGAATATGGCAAGAACCACAACCACATCATGCGCTACGGCAATCAAAGCTCCTAAGCCGTATTGCCATCTACGGAACCGGAAAAGTATGTACAGGAAGATTACAACCAGGGAAAATCCAACCGCATAGAGGGAGTTCTCCTTCAAATCTTTCGATATCGTCGGGGCAATCATCTTCGATTCTACAATTTCAAATTCTCCAAATTGCTCGAGCCCGGCGATTAGGCTATCTTCGACCTCATTATTCATTTCCGTTGATGGGTCTGTTATCTTGTACTTGGTAGTAATTAAGGCGGTATACTCGTTACTGACCATTTTTACAGAAGGTGGATTTCCTTCAAACTTCTTAGTCAGACTTGCAATAATGGCTTCATTATCGGCCTCCTGTTCGGAAAACTCTACTTTATATTGCCGTCCTCCCTTAAAGTCAACACCCCAATCCAGACCTCGTCCCATTAGTGATGTGATCCCGGTAATAACAACAACAGCGGATACGATGTAGAATAGTTTTCTTTTTTTAACAAATGGAATTGCGGTGTTGATAAACCAATTCTCTGTTATTGATGTTGAGAAGGTGATTTTTTTATCCTTGTCGAGGAAGGAGGTAACAATTAATCGGGTGATTACAACCGCTGCGAAGAAGGAAGTGAAAATACCAATAATCAAGGTGGTCGCGAATCCTTTCACCGGTCCGGTTCCAAATGTGGCTAGTACAATACCGGTCAAAAGAGTCGTAATGTTCGCATCCAAAATAGCTGCAAGTGCCTTTTGAAAACCATCTTTCACGGCTCCCCGGACGCCCTTTCCCTGTCTTAGTTCCTCACGTATGCGCTCAAAAATAAGCACATTCGCGTCTACGGACATACCGATGGTTAAAACGATACCTGCGATACCCGGTAAAGTTAGAATTGCTCCCATTGAGGCGAGCGCTCCGATAAGCAAAAAGATATTGAGTACCAGCGCCAAATCTGCAATGATTCCTGCTCTGCTATAATAGAAAACCATATAAAGCAGAACCATTGAGAGTGCTACAATAAATGACCAGAAACCTCTCGTTACGTTACCTTCTCCAATCGATGGGCCAACAACAGCTTCATCAACAATGGTGACAGGTGCCGGTAGAGCTCCTGCATTTAATAATCCTGAAAGGTCATTTGCTTCATATAAACTGAAACCACCTTTGATCTCGGAACGTCCACTTCTCATTACCTCATTTACCACCGGTGCGGAGAAAACGTAGCCGTCCATTGTAATCGCGATCTGCTTGTTCAAGTTCTTTTCAGTCAGTGCTTCCCACTTCTCTGATCCCAAATTGGTCATGGTCATATTCACCACAAATTCTCCCGGAATGGGACTGCTAACGGATGATTTATCAATGTGCTGTCCACTAACCGGGGGTCCGTTAGGTGGTACTTTGATTGCATGCAGCCATATCAGACCATTTGGGTTTCCATTTTGGTCTTCCATTTCTTTGGAATCCCACATAAATTTTAAATCAAGCGGTAATTTTGCACGTATCACAGAATGACTCAAACGAGCGCTGACGGCGGAAGTATCCTTCACTTGAGAGTAACCAACAAATGATCCTTCCCGATAACCTACAGGTTCTCCCGTCTCATCATATTCAAAAGCCAATTGCATTATGGTGGTGATCGGATATTTACGCTCCTGTTGAGCGCGAGTCAATTGTTCAGGGTCGGCCAGGGATTCAACCGGATCGGCAGTGCCGAGCATATCTTCATCGCCTAGATTGGTTCCACCGTCCGGCGCAGCAAGCATATCATCGTCATCTGGCAGAGCCGAGGTCGTATCATCGTCATTGGCCGTAACCGTCGTTGTATCATCCAATCCAAAAGGATCGTCGTCAATTACCGGTATACTTGTCGTATCCATTTGGCCTCCATAAAGAGCAACACTCAGTTCATCCTGAGCTCCCAGTATGAGGTCGCCAATACCATCATAGGAATTGTTATAGATCTCATAAAATTCCAGATTCGCGGTTGACTGTAGTCTGCGCCGGACAGATTCACGATCCTTAACACCGGGAAGTTCAACAAAAATCCGATTTGATCCTGCTTGTTTTTGGATGGTCGGTTGAGCAACACCGAAGGTATTGACTCGTTTTTCAATGATGATTTCAACACCGTCAAGTGCAGACGATGCCTGATTCTTCAAAAAATCAACAACCTCTTCATTGGTAGCATCCTGCGCAACTTCATCTTGATTGTGCATGTGAAAAATCTTCGCCATCGGTACATTCGATACCGTCTCGAATTCTTCCCTGAACAAATCGATGAAGTCACCTTCACCTGCATTTGTTCTTGTCTTCGCTTCGTCGTAAGCTGTTCTGAAAGTTTGATTCCTTGTGTTTCCCGCTAATTCTGAGACTAATTCAGGAACGGAAAGTTCGAGTGTTACACTCATTCCGCCCTTTAAATCAAGACCCAGGTTTAATTCCATTTCCTTACATTCAGCATAAGTATATCCCCAGTGGATTACTTCATTTGCCTGTTCTTTTAAGTAAAGATCACTGTAATAGTTCGCGATATCTTTTCTGTCCTTTTGTACGTTCGGTACGATCGTATCTACGGTCATTCCACTTGTATCTGCTCTGACAAATGATGTGTCGCGGACATACAATGTGTCGCGCTCAGCAACTATAAAAGGCACGTTGAATCTATCCAGAGAATCCAGACAATCTTCACCATAAACTGCGGCATCTGATTCAACAGAAGAAGTCGCCCAGGTAAAGGAAAGCTGATAAACACAGGCCAAAGATAAAGCAATGGTAATCGTCCAAAAAAATCCTTTGTTTCTCATCTAATTCGTGCTAATATTCTTTCGCAATTTTTAGTGGCTGCAAATATAAAGTTTCAATTGTAATAAACCAATTACATCCACATTGAAATGACAATAATTCACATTATTTGTAAAAGCCCAGTATTTCTGGCTCTTCGGCGATTCTGAAGGCCAATGAAAGGATGTTGATTTTATCGTCGGATTAAATTCGAGGACAGAATAGACTTCGCATTTAAAATTCGGTGTAAATTTGTCCAAATTTTCGAATCATCATTAGGAAATAATAAAGATGGCCAAAGTGCTTAGTAAGATTTTTTCAATGCCTTTAATGGTGCTCGCTCTTGCTGGATTTCTATTCTCCATTGGCCGTGCTACTTTTATAGAGGAATGGTATAATACGGCGGTGGCTCAAAAGCTCGTTTATCAGGCGAAGTGGTTTGAGCTTATTTTGGTATATCTGGCTCTCTCACTGATGTTTAATATGTACCGTTACAAACTGTTTCAATGGAAGAAAATTAGTTCACTCGTCTTTCATCTGGCCTTTCTCGTGATTCTTTTAGGTGCTGCTTTAACACGGTATGCGGGATTTGAAGGTGTAATGACTATTCGAGAAGGGAGTTCATCCAATGAGATTATTACGTCCGAGACCTATATGCAGATAAAGGTGCACGACAATGTACAACAGTATGTCGTCGACCTGCCCGTCATAATGGAAAAGCATACGGATAACCACTTTGAGCACGAATTCGTTTTTCCGGGAGAAGAGGAGGAAGTAAAAATTGAATATGTGTCCCTGATGGAAAATGTGAAGGACACGATAATTCAAGTAGGAAAAAGTCAGGGCTCGGCATATTTGGAAATAGTGACTGTAGGAAGGAATGGTCGTTTTTACAACTATTTGAAGTCCGGGGATGTACTCAATGACGGTGCATATAAGATTAGCTTCAATAATGACGAATATGTTGATGCGATTAACATTATTGAGACAGATAGCGGTCTGATGGTACTAAGTCCGTTTGATCTGCCGTATTTTCAAATGGCTGATCAAACAGAAGGAATTATTGGAAAAGACAGCCTTCAACCCTTTATTAAAAAACGTTTATACACGGTTCAGCAGCGGCAATTTGCCTTTAACGCTTTTTACCCAAATGCTGAGGTTCAAGTCATCGAATCTCAAGAGGAGATCGAGGGTTCTAAAGCTGTAACAGTCAATGTTATTCAAGGTGATGAGCAGAAGGAAGTGATTTTAAGGGGTGGAAAGGGATTAGCACCCAATAAAACCCGCTTCAAAATGGGGAATTTGGAATATGTGTTAGGTTTTGGATCCAAAATAATAGAACTACCCTTTTTTATTCACCTCAAAGATTTTCAACTGGAACGTTATCCGGGAACCGACAAGGCATCTTCATTTGCCAGCGAGGTCACACTCATAGACCTCGAAAATGGAGTAGAGAAGCAGCATCGAATCTATATGAATAACGTATTGGATTATCGGGGCTTTCGATTTTTTCAATCATCTTATGATCCTGATGAGGGTGGAACCATTTTGTCGGTTAATCAAGATCGCCCCGGAACTTATACTTCCTATCTCGGATACACCCTCTTGGGTTTCGGATTTTTACTGAACTTATTCTCGCGTAAATCACGGTTCGCAATGCTACTTCGAAAGTCGAAAGAAGTGCGGCAGAAGCGATCGAATCTGACTAATATTTTACTTGTTGGGTTATTAGGTATTTCTTTAAATAATTTTAGTCAAACTGTTGGAATTCAGGTAATTGATTATGATCATTCTGAAAAATATGGACGCCTAATCGTGCAGGACGAGGGCGGACGTTTCAAACCCATTCATACAATGGCGACCGATATTATGAAGAAGGTTCACCGTGGATTTACATATAATGACCAATCGGCCATGCAGGTTTTTCTTGGAATTCACACAGATGCCTTGAATTGGCAGGAAGAACCCATAATCTACGTCTCCGGACAAGCGATACGGAATCAACTCAATTTGAAAGGAAAATACGCTTCACTTCACGAGTTTTTTGGAATAGGCTTTAATGAATATGCCTTGGCTGAGGATGCTGAGAAAGCAAGGCGAAAGAAACCGGCTTCGAGGACTCAATATGACAAGGATGTGATGAAGACAGACGAGCGTGTCTTTATTCTGTATGGTCTTTTTACCGGTTATTACCTGAGAATTCTACCTCATAGGAACGATTCAAACAATAAGTGGTATTCGCCATTCGATCAACAATTACCTTTTGTTGGAGAAGATAAAGACTTTGCAGAAACTATAATTCCATACTACAATATGTCAGTTTCGGCCGGCCATAAAACTGGTGAATGGGGCACTGCAGATAAGATGATTGATTTAATCAGTGGTTATCAGCGTGCGGTTGGTCCGGAAGATTTACTGCCTTCGAAAACAGAAATTGAGATGGAGATTGCATACAATAAGATGGACATATTTAAGCGGTTGATGGGTTATTATGTCATTCTGGGTTTGATCCTTCTTGTGTTCGCGTTTATACAACTTTTCATTCCCAAGTACAGTTTTCTTAAATGGCCTCTTAAGATTGGGGCCTGGCTATTCTTGCTACTCTTCGTATTTCATGGCCTGGGGCTTGGAATGCGATGGTATCTTTCAGGTCATGCTCCCTGGAGCAACGGATATGAGGCAGTTGTCTTTATTGCCTTCATAACTGTAATGGCCGGATTGATTTTCTCACGAAAGAACAAGGTGGTATTAGGCGCAACAGGGATTCTGGCCTCGCTTATGTTATTCGTGGCACACATGAGTGCCATGGATCCTGAGATTACGAATCTTGTCCCCGTACTTAAATCTTTTTGGCTGAAGATTCATGTCGCAATTATAACCGGAAGTTATGGCTTCCTCGGTCTGGGAGCGATTTTAGGATTAATAATTCTCATTATGAACCTCTTCTTGACCTCGAGCAATAAGAAACGTATGTTGATGACTACAAAAGAACTGACTTATGTTTCAGAAATGGTGATTATCATTGGTCTCTTTATGCTGACAATTGGAACATTCCTCGGCGGTGTATGGGCAAGTGAGAGTTGGGGTCGATATTGGGGCTGGGATGCGAAAGAGACCTGGGCGCTCGCTTCCGTCGTGACGTATGCAATTATTCTGCATCTTCGATTCATTCCGTTCTTAAAAAGCCAATACGCCTTTAACGTTGCAACTTTGTGGGGATACGCCAGTATCGTCATGACATTTTTTGGAGTCAACTTCTATTTAAGTGGATTACATTCCTATGCCACCGGCGATCCAATGCCATTTCCAATGTGGGCAACAGTAACAATAATTTCCTTATTCGTTCTGAGCATTGCTTCTTATTTCAGACTTAGGGCCAAGGCCGAGCCTGTAGATCGGTCATTGGAGACCAAGGAGCACTAGTGCTCTAAATCATAAGTTCACATTACTATTTTCACATCACTTTTTCCTTTCTGACTTCGTTAAAATTTTCAGCAATAGCGGTTGCTATTACTTCAAATTTGTGCCTCGCATAAAGAAAAAATTGACGCAAAAAATACGCAAAGAAACTTATGATTTAGAGCACTAGCCTTTATAGAATGGAGGTCTGACGACCTTTGCCTTCAAATTCTTATTTCGAACCTGTATATAGATTTCAGTGTCAACAGCCGAATTCTCGGTACTTACATATCCAAGACCAACAGCTTTATTAAGAGAAGGAGCCATTGTTCCGGATGTCACAACTCCGATTTCATTTCCATTCGCATCAACAATCGGGTAATCGTGGCGCGGAATTCCACGATCAATCAATTCGAAGCCAACCAGTTTTCGTGAAACTCCATTTTCCTTTTGGGCTTTGATCGCTTCAGAATTCGTAAACTCTTTCGTGAATTTGGTAATCCAGCTCAAACCGGCTTCAATCGGTGAGGTTGTATCATTGATATCGTTACCGTATAAACAATATCCCATTTCGAGCCTGAGCGTATCTCTGGCAGCTAAGCCAATTGGTTTGATATCCCAATCAGCTCCGGCTTCAAAGACTGCGTCCCAAACTTTTTCAGCATCATCATTCTTAACATATAATTCAAATCCTCCCGAACCGGTATATCCGGTGGCGGATACAATTACATTGTCCACACCGGCAAATGTTCCTTGGTCAAAAGTGTAGTATTTCATATTTGCCAAATCTAAATGAGTTAGGCTTTGCAAAGCCTCAGCCGCTTTAGGACCTTGAACCGCGAGCAAAGAATAACCGTCTGAAAGGTTTTCCATTTCAACACCTAAGTCATTGTTTTCTGAAATCCAATTCCAATCCTTCTCCGTATTGGAAGCATTAACGACAATAAAATATTCTGTTGCGGACTTGCGATAAATAATCAAATCGTCTACAATTCCTCCTGTTTTGTTGGGCATACAGGTGTACTGCGCCTGATTATCGACCATTGTAGAGGCATCATTTGTGCAAACCTTATTCAAAAGTGCAATTGTGTTTTCACCCCTGAGCATAAACTCTCCCATATGAGATACATCAAAAACTCCGACACCCGTTCTCACACATTCGTGTTCCGCTTTAACACCTTCGTACGAAACGGGCATATTATAACCAGCAAATGGAACCATCTTTGCTCCGAGAGCTTCGTGTCTGTGACTTAGGGCTGTATTTTTCATTTGTACGGGATTTTCGGTCAACATAATTTCAAGATTAAGTGGGTATCAAATGTAGAAAGAATCTTCTTAAGTCATTCGGTAGACAGCGTAAGGATCGTGTGGAGTTGCGGACTAATCGATTTCTTCGGCTGCTTTGGCTCTCAGACGGGCTCTCCAAATCATGGAGAATACAACTAAAAAAATGGGAACTACAATGAGAACGACTATGTTGATCGGATTGGTCCAATCCGGTTCGTCATTATCAACGTGAATGTGCTCGGGAATCTGCCCAATTAATGAAATCGGCAGCAGAATGAACAGAAGAATAATAGTTCGTTTGAACATACTCACAAGTTACGACAGTTTTACGGAATTGACAATGCGGACTGCCTGCTTATGTAATTTCTTCTTCCCTGAAAGTCGTAAGTATCTCCCAGGTATGATCTGCCCGTAGTTAATGGCAGCGATATATGCGTAAGAAATTTCTATATTCAACAAAAAAAGAAATTATGGGATTTTTAATCGGTGGTGGAGTCTTGCTGCTTGTGGGGATAATACTCTGGATAATGAAAGGAAAAAAGGAGGGAAAATCGGCTGTATTAGAATTAGCGGATACTTCTGATGTAAAGGACGTAAATGAACTGTGGGAAAGCATGAGAAATTCCATGGGAGACGGAAGTTTCACTCACTTTGTAGAAATAAAAGGCGTGGCTTACAGTCAAACGCCGCTTACTTCGGGGCTTTCCGATACCCAATGCGTTTACTATACTTCAAAGGTGGTTCATGAGTATGAAAATTTGGAGAATAGGAAAGACTCACAAGGAAAAATGCAAAAGAAATGGGTGAAGAAAACCGACACGGTCTCAGAAAATAAGCAGTGGGCAAATGGATTTGGATTGAAAGATGATACAGGATTTATTGAAATTGAACCTGCAAAGGCCGAGTTGCACGTTGAGCAGTTTTATTCCAATTATGAGAAAGGCGAACCCAACAAAAATTCCGCGATCAACTTAAAAATTGGAAATTTCTCTTTGGGAATAGGCCAGAAAAATCCATCAAGAAGAAC
>CAZCAD010000011.1:0-5177 GCA_964496525.1 uncultured Flavobacteriales bacterium
GGCCCTGTGGGCAGGTACAATTATTTCTTTGAATTACGTTTGGTATAAAGGTTTCGAGAAGAGTAAATTTCACACTTTTAATGATGGTCGGGAGTGGATGCAGATGGACAAGGTTGGACATGTAACAACCGCATGGAACTTTGCCCGCCTTACTGGAGGTCTTTATAAATGGAGTGGTGTCGATCATAAGAAGTCGGCGATCATCGGCGCGGTATTTAGCATTGGTTATATGACGACTTTTGAGATCCTGGATGCTTACAATGTCGACTGGGGATTTTCCTGGTATGATGTTGGAGCTAATTCATTGGGATCTTTGATGTACTTGGGACAAGAATATTTTTGGGAGGAGCAAAAGTTCAAGATGAAATTTTCGTTTCATAATTCGGGTTTGGCAGACTATCGCCCAAATGTACTGGGAAATGATTTCCCAAGCCGAACCTTGAAAGATTATAATGGTCAGACTTATTGGTTGAGTTTTAATCCAATAACCATTTTCAAAAAGGAAAGTAAGGTTCCAAAATGGATCAATCTTTCTCTGGGTTATAGTATTAATGATCATTTGATTGGAGACGGTGGGACCTACGTGGTTCAAAATAGCAGCGGACAGCAAACGACCTTCACTCCTTATCGACAATGGTACTTGTCTTTTGATATCGACTTTGAAGATATTCCTACTAAATCGAAGGCTCTGAAAATTTTCCTTCGGACGATCAACTTTATAAAAATTCCTTTTCCGGCGCTTGAGTTTTCTTCAAAAGGGGTAAAAGGAAAAGGGTTTTACTTTTGAGTCTTGCCGGCTTTGTCAATGCTACTTTTTTTTGTCATCTCAGCCTTCTCCTGCTTTTCGTCCAGAACAAAGGTATAGTATGTTTGAAACTGAAAGCCTGTTACACTTTCCTTACCGCAAAATCCACTGTAATTGATTCCCAAAACTTTGATTTCCAGAAGGTGATCGCCAACAGTTCGGTATTCGCCAGTGACTGTAGTGAAACAATCATTTCCACAGGGTGCACTGTAATGAGTTGTAAAAGTTGTCCCCTTAAAATGAATGAAGTTTCCCCAGTACATCATGTCCAAAGAAGGATCGTACTTTGAAAAAGAATAATTCTCCTGATTAGCGGTTTCAAAGGGTACACCGGATGATGATTTCCAGTCTGTATTTTTGAATGGGTTTGTATAGGTAATTGAGGTGACCGCTTTTTTTGGCTCTTGTATGGATTTAGCTGCCTGCGAATAGGAACCCGCCGGAATCAAAACCAAGAATAATAATTTGATAATCGCATTCATAATCACTCTTTTCGTACGGTACAATGACCGCATGAATGAGTTCACTTAACTACGCCGAGGCAGAGTCGTCGAGTTATCAAAAGGAGTCCCGACAAAAATCGGGACGGATTTGTTTCCGTCCGGCCTAAGGCGGACGGGGAACCTGCCTTTGCATGCCTTCGGCCTGCCTGCCGGCAAAGGCAGGGCACGTAAACCAGCAGGCAGGTTAGACCAAGAGATCCCGCATCTCCGTTGCACTCCGTGCGGGATCAGTTCGAATACGAAGCAATTGGCTGAACGCCTGAAAACTTCGTCAGAATCTCTTCGAAGGTCCTGTCAATATCCATCAGGCTCATTGATGTCACAAGTCTTATCCGATAATCTTTAAAGTGTGGGATTCCTCTGAAATAATTCGAATAATGACGTTTCATCTCGTTAATTCCCAAAATCTCTCCCTTCCATTTAACAGACATTTCAAGATGTTCTTTTGCGATTTCAACGCGCTGTCTTATCGTCGGTGCTTTCAAATAGGTTCCGTTTTGGATATAATGTTTGATCTCTTTAAAAATCCATGGATATCCAATCGCCGCTCTTCCGATCATTACGCCATCAACTCCAAATTTGTTTTTATACTCCACGGCATTCTGGGGAGAGCTCACATCTCCATTGCCGAAAACCGGAATGTTCATCCTGGGATTGTCTTTTACCCGCGCAATCAGTGACCAGTCAGCGTCTCCTTTGTACATCTGCTTTCGTGTTCGTCCGTGGATTGCAATCGCTTCTATCCCAACGTCTTGCAATCGTTCTGCGACATCCACGACGTACTTTGTATTGTCATCCCATCCAAGACGGGTTTTAACCGTGACCGGTAAATGAGTGCGCCTTACAATTTCAGCCGTCATCTTCACCATCTTAGGAATGTCTTGCAGTATTCCGGCTCCGGCTCCTTTACATGCTACTTTTTTTACGGGACATCCATAATTAATATCAATCAAATCCGGATTCGTCTTTTCCACGATTTCTGTGGTTCGAATCATGGATTCAATATCATGTCCAAAAATCTGTATCCCAACAGGGCGTTCATTTTCATAAATGTCCAACTTCTGCACTGACTTAGCTGCACCTCTAATCAATCCTTCGGAGGAAATGAATTCCGTGTACATCATATCCGCGCCATAACGCTTGCAAATAGCCCTGAATGGTGGATCGCTTACATCCTCCATCGGAGCCAACAGTAAAGGAAAATCTCCCAAATCGATATCTCCGATTTTAACGCTCATGTATCCGGATTATTTACAAAAGTTAGGAACAAAAAAAAGATGGTCCGTTTTTACAGGCCATCCTAAATAGTGTTATGATGTCTATTTAATTTTCTCAATGTATTAATGAATTCCCGAGTTGGTTTCCACCAAATATCACTCTCCATCTCAAGAAAAATTCCATCGCCCCCATACCACCGGTCGCTACCGTAAGGCCTGACATATTAAGATCGTAGTTAGCACCTATACCTAATCCTCCGAACTCGATAATGAAATTCGCCAGCAGCGCATCCCTGGTTCGGTAGAAAGCACCTATACCAAAGTGGATGTCGTTAAAGCGATCTGTGCTTTGTGATCCCGAACGCAGATGCCACCTAAATTGCGAGCCCAGCGTAATTTCTTTATTTGGTCCTTGTACAAATGCCATAAATGCCGGCATAACTGCCAGACCTGTTCCATCAATAATAAACTCGAACTGACCGTGCAACATCATTTTGCGGTACAGTTTATCCGTCTCACTGAAATATCCAATTTTTTGCTTGGTGAGATGTTGACCTGATAAACCAAGAGATACTCTCGTCAACTTGCTCAGGTTTGCATACCAAAAAATGCCCATCCCAATGTCGAATGTAGATACTTGCTGACCGCTGGCACCACCCTCATTTGACGGCAAGGCAGTGTTAAACTGAATCGCCGCCCATTGGTTATCCCAGGTCAATCCGTCTGTTGATACAGTACGTTGGTAATATCCCGGTTGTATACCTATCGAAAGATGGTTCTCTTTTCCTACTTCAATGGCATAGCAAATCGGAACGGAAAAAATGTTTGTTTGAAAATTCGAAGCACCTGCCGCGTCATTGTAAAACATCAAACCGGCCGCTAAAAATCCACCTGAATTTGCCTGTGTAAATCTCCAGTCGATGGCACCCGTATTTGTCCTAAAAGGCTCATCAGAAGCAGTTAACCACTGCATTCTAAAGTTAGAAAACACCTGTAAGTGTGCCGGATGGAATCCAGCCGCGGCCGGATTCAGGTACATCGGCATCTCAGCAAACATGCTAAAGTGCTTATCGGCTTGTGCCGATGAGGATAGGGTAAGACCTAATCCGATTATTAAAGCTCCTATTTTTTTCATCTTGATTTCATATTATCGGAATAGCGTTGTATTGCCTTTTTGAATCCCTCCTGCTCCATTGATGAGGGAATATTCAAGTACCCAAAGGAATACACCCGGATTCTCTTCTTTTCCCAGGTACATTCCATCCCAGCCAATATTCTGTTCTTGTGTTTCAAATACCTTTTCACCATATTTATTGTAGATCTTGAAGTTCATTGCCGTAATTCCAACTCCTTTAACATACAACACATCGTTGTTACTATCGCCGTTAGGCGAAAATGCGGTAGGTACTCCAACACCCTCGATGAAATTAACCTTAACTATTACCTGATCAGTTGCAGTACATCCGTTGGTGTCCGTGACTGTGATTGTATAGATCGTATCAAATTCGGGTGATCCATAAGTTACCGGACAGGTAGGACAATTCACAAAGTAATCATCCGGTGTCCACAAATAAGTTAGGTCCGGAATCGTATCATAGGCAACCAGCTCGGCAGCTCCTCCCAGATCGATTGTTGTATCTGCAGATGCAGTCACCACGGGGGAAGTATAAACTGTAATCGAATTCGTTGTAGAGGAAACTTGTCCTGCCACATCTGTGACAGTTAACTGAATATCATAAACTCCATCGCCCATATCGAAGCAAACCACCGGATTCTGTACAGTATCGGTATTGTTTGATGATCCGCCACCGAAGTCCCAAGCCCATTCGGATGGATTTCCGGAAGACGTATCCATTATCGTATAGCATTGACCTGCACAAACCGGGTCCGGATAGCTAAATCCTGCGATTAATGGAACGCAGTTAATCACAGTTACAGTGACACTTACATCGGCAGTACATCCCGTAGCCGTAATCGTTCCGGTAACCGTATAAGTTGTCGTTACAGTCGGTGAAAAAGGAACCGCATTTGTCACTCCGCCTGTCCAAACATAAGTATCGGCTCCTGCGGCTGTTAAAATCACAGGGTCTCCGAGACAAATAATGTCCGAAGGCGTAGCTGCAACAGTAATGGCAGGGAGAGGATTCACGGTAATGGTAACCGTCGTGTCATCCGTTCCATCAGCATCTGTTACGCTAAGCACAATATCCCAGGGTCCGGGCGTACTGAAAGTAACTACATGCGGTCCAACAGTTGAAGCTGTTCCGGGTGTTCCACCGTTAAATGTCCATGTATAAGTGACGGCTCCGGTTGTTGTTGATATGTCAGTAAAAGTAATGGTCTCCCCAACACAAATTGACGTTCCCGGAACCAGGGTAAATTCTGAGGTTGGCAGCACAGCAGGCGTGGTAATCTCCAAGTTATCGATTGCCACTGAGGGGTCTGTTGCCACGAGGTCGTCAATGTTAGACCACTCAAAACCAATTCTTAAGTTTGTAATTCCTTCGCATGCAACCGGCAGTGGATATGAGTTCGTTTGCCAAAGTCCCTGTAATACTCCATCACATGCAACCGACCCACAACACAGTGAGTTTAAGGAAGGGTCAAGAGAGACCCAACTTACCCCGCCGTCAATACTGTAGAATAGTTCAC
>CAZCAD010000011.1:5206-19004 GCA_964496525.1 uncultured Flavobacteriales bacterium
GTCAGGGTCGTTTCACCAACAGTGGAAATATTTCCGGATTCGGCTCTTCGATCAGTGGTCGCAATTCCTCCACCGCCTTCGCCATAAGCAGCACCTAAATCTCCAACTCCAATATTTGGACCCAAGTGTAGTGTCTGGTCGCCACCGGTGCATCCGCTTCCGCAGACTCCTGTTCCGACACCTTCTTCATTACATGACACATACCATTGATTCGGCACAGCTCCTTCGGCGCTTAAGATTGTATTGATTGTCCAAGAGGGTGCCCCGGCGTTAAAATCTTCGGAGTAAATGACCGTTTGGCCATAAACAGTATTCAGAAGGCTAAGGGTGTAAAAACAGACTAAAGTAAGTAGTGTTTTTTTCATCGATTTTCAAGATTATTATATGCTAGCCAATCCACGTAAAGGTACTCATCTTTACGCAAATTTTCCATGTTTGTTTACTTATAACGTTTGTTACTGCAAATGGTTGACTGAAAAAGCAAAAAAATACCGCTAATATTGCGGACGTTCCAATAATTTCCTAAAACGTACAGTGTCTCATATCCGAAGGTCTTATTTTTCATAGATACTAGCCCGTTTTTAGCTAAAAAATCAGAATCTAATCCGAAATGTTGCAGATTCGTATAAAACACATACTTTTGCCACTCAAAATTTGCAAAAACCTGATCGAAAGAATAGGCCTTATTTCAATTCACCCTTAGGCGCATATTTATTGCACTTAGTTTGGTTTTGAAAAAAAAATTATAGCATGAAAGAACTGGTGATTTATGTTCCTGTTGTCCTGGCTGTTTTGGGACTTCTCTACATGATGGTAAAAAGAAGTTGGGTACTTAAACAGGATTCCGGAGATGGAAAAATGCAAGAAATTTCCACCTACATATATGATGGAGCTCTTGCATTTTTAAAGGCAGAATACCGATTACTGCTTATTTTTGTTATTGTCGCAGCATTGGCTTTAGGAACCGTATCTGTTCTGATTGAAACCACCCACTGGTTAATTGTTCCGGCCTTTATTATAGGAGCGGTATTCTCAGCACTAGCAGGTAATATTGGTATGAGAATCGCGACCAGGACGAACGTCAGAACTACTCAAGCTGCTCGAAAAAGTCTTCGACAGGCGCTAAAAGTTTCTTTCGGCGGTGGTACTGTAATGGGGCTGGGTGTCGCCGGTTTAGCTGTTTTTGGACTTATTTTCTTAAACTACTTTTCCGGAGGGACATTCGAATCTGTTGATCGGATGACGATTATTCTTGAAGCTTTGGCCGGGTTCTCATTGGGAGCCGAATCAATAGCGCTTTTTGCAAGAGTTGGGGGTGGAATTTATACAAAAGCCGCCGACGTTGGTGCAGACCTGGTAGGTAAAGTAGAAGCGGGTATTCCTGAAGATGATCCGCGAAACCCGGCAACAATTGCTGACAATGTAGGTGATAATGTAGGTGACGTGGCCGGCATGGGAGCTGATCTGTTCGGTTCGTATGTTGCCACGGTATTGGCGTCTATGGTTTTAGGTAACTACGTAATTCGCGACACAATCATGGCCGACGGTACATTCTCTTCTGATTTTCAAGGAATAGGACCGATATTATTGCCTTTAGTTATAGCAGGATGTGGAATTGTCTTTTCCATACTCGGAACGTTTTTCGTGAGGGTCAAGAGTGACGATGCCAAAGAAAAACAGGTTCAGGGGGCAATGAACAGAGGAAACTGGACTGCCATCGTTCTGACGGCGATCGCATGTTTCTTTCTTTTGGGATATATGCTGCCGCCAGAAATGAAAATGAGTTTTTACGGAGTTGATGAGTTGGTGACCGTTACACCTATGCACTTGTTTGGATCAGTTGTAATTGGTCTGCTGGTCGGAGGATTGATCTCAGTCTTCACGGAATATTATACAGCCTTGGGAAAAAAACCGGTTTTAAGTATTGTACAGAGATCTTCGACCGGTGCCGCGACGAATATAATTGCGGGCCTGGGGGTTGGTATGATTTCGACTTTCTCTTCGGTTCTTCTTTTTGCCGGTGCTATTTGGGCTTCTTATGAATTTGCGGGCTTTTACGGTGTAGCAATTGCAGCTTCGGCTATGATGGCAACAACTGCCATGCAATTAGCTATCGATGCCTTCGGACCAATTGCAGATAATGCAGGGGGTATTGCAGAAATGTCCAATCTTCCTGACGAGGTTAGAGAACGAACTGACATACTCGATACTGTTGGAAATACGACCGCTGCAGCCGGTAAAGGATTTGCGATTGCTTCTGCCGCTTTAACAGCCCTTGCACTATTTGCAGCCTTTGTCACTTTCACAGGAATTGATGGTATCAACATCTTTAAAGCCCCTGTCCTGGCCATGTTATTCATCGGTGCGATGGTGCCTGTTGTTTTTTCAGCCTTGGCCATGAATGCCGTTGGAAAAGCTGCGATGGAAATGGTAAAAGAGGTTCGACGTCAATTCAAGAGTATACCGGGAATTATGGAAGGCACGGGAAAACCGGAATATGAAAAATGTGTCGCCATTTCTACCAAAGCAGCTTTGAGAGAAATGATGCTACCGGGAGCTTTAACAATCGCATTCCCTCTTATGATTGCATTTATTCCTATGGCCTTTGGAATGGAGAACATAGCTATTGCTGAAATGCTGGGTGGATACATGGCAGGTGTTACTGTTAGCGGAGTTCTTTGGGCGATCTTTCAAAACAATGCCGGTGGAGCCTGGGATAATGCTAAAAAATCATTTGAGGCAGGTGTTGAAATTGATGGAGAAATGGTCTATAAAGGTTCGGATGCGCATGAAGCGGCTATTACTGGAGACACGGTTGGAGATCCTTTCAAAGATACTTCAGGTCCTTCAATGAACATTTTGATTAAGCTGACTTGTCTGATCGGTTTGGTTATAGCTCCCATTCTAGGCGATCATGGAGATAGTTCTCATGATAGCGGAGCCTTAATTGAAGAAGTTGATAGTGAGTCCACAACAACAACAACAAGGGAGTCTACGATTGACTACAAAGATGTTGTGAAAAGCGATCTATAAACAAAATAGACATTATAACAAGATGATTTAATTAGAGATCCTCCCTGTCCCTTCGGGAGTGCTTTTTTTATTTAAGCGTCCAGCTGGTTCCGTCTTTTGAATCGCGGATGTCGATTCCGGCCCCTGATAATTTGTCACGGATCAAATCAGAAGTTCCCCAATCTTCCTTTTCCCGTGCATTTTTTCTAATCTCTATTATGACTGACATCGCAGCCTCTAAAGCATCATCATCTCCTGATTCGGTACTCTTTAACCCAAGAACCTCACCAATGAAATTGCTCATATTACTCAGTAATTTCTTAGCGTCGGTTTTTGTAATTGTTGCCGCTCCATCTTTGATCTTGTTAATCCAGTTTACTGCTTCAAACAGGTTAGCTATAAGAACCGGAGTGTTAAAGTCATCGTTCATCGCCGCATAAAAAGAAGCGATTAATGAATCAACATTTTCTGAGCTCTTATCTGATGTTACTAAAGACTCCAAATCCCCAAAAGCCGTCATCAGCTTATTGAAACCCTTCTCGGCTGCCGTCAATGCATCCGAAGAGAAATCAAGCATTGAACGATAATGCGCCTGCATCATGAAAAAGCGAACCACCATCGGGTGATACGCTTTTTCCAGAATGTCATTCTCCCCACTAAACAACTCTCCCGGCAAAAGCGAATTACCGGTCGACTTGCTCATTTTTTTTCCATTCATTGTGAGCATATTGGTATGCAACCAATATTTCACCGGACTTAATCCAGTACTTGCCCGGCCCTGGGCAATTTCACATTCATGATGCGGAAATTTTAAGTCCATACCACCGCCATGAATATCGAAATGCTCACCGAGATATCTGGTCGACATAACCGTACATTCTAAATGCCAGCCCGGAAAGCCTTCTCCCCATGGACTGTTCCATCTCATAATATGAGTCGGCGAAGCACCCTTCCACAAGGCGAAATCAAGCGGATTTCTTTTCTCATCCTGACCATCGAGGTCTCTTGTATTAGATATTAATTCTTCTATTTTTCTACCAGAGAGAATTCCGTAATTATTATCTGTATTATACTTCTCAACGTCAAAATAAATGGACCCATTATTCTCATAGGCCAGGCCCTTATCCAAGATCGACTGGATAAATTCTATTTGCTCAATTATGTGACCGGTTGCCGTTGGTTCGATACTCGGCGAATGGGTGTTAAATTGTCCCATTACCTTATGAAAGTCCACCGTATAACGCTGCACTATTTCCATTGGTTCAAGAGACTCTAAACGAGCCCTCTTCGCAATTTTATCCTCTCCCTGATCCGCATCATCTTCCAAATGACCGGCATCTGTAATATTTCTCACATATCGCACTTGATATCCAATGAAGCTCAGGTATCGATAAATCATATCAAATGAAATAAATGTGCGACAATTACCCAAGTGTACGTCGCTATAGACAGTTGGTCCACAAACATAAAGACCTATTCGACCCGGATGAATCGATTCAAACTTTTCTTTACTACCGCTAAGGCTATTGTATAGGTAGAGCTCGTTTTCCATTTTCATACCATTATCCAGCCCTGATGGCTATCGGGGCAAAAATAATATTTAATGATCAAGGCAGCGCGTATAAACAAAAAAACCCTGATCCGCCTCAGGCTGATCAGGGTTTTAATCTTTTCTCAAACTTTTACCGTCTCTTCACTTAAAGTTGTCCGTCCGAGTGATACTTTCCTTCTTTCCAAATTTCAATCTTAAGAAGGATACCATCGGAATCGTACTTGTAAAGTTTACCATCCCAAAGCACTCCGCTTTGGAAATCTCCGTCCATCCACAATTCGTCGTCGTCATTGTAAACTTTGTTGTAATCATTTGGCTTAAATTTCTTACCATTCTTCGTTGTACCTTCATTACCCTTCGGAGCAACTTCCGAAGAATTATTGTTCGCCGACTCATTTCCGGCATCAGGATCAACAGGAGCATTTACCATCGCTATTTCCTCTTTGTCCGTAACTGAACCGTCACCGGCATAATTAATCACCTCTTTCACATCACCGTTTGGATAATATCGAGTCGCAGTTCCGGTTGTAACTCCCTCCTTTTTATTGTATTCAAATTCTTTTATACCATTAGCAAAATACATCGTCACCAGACCATCCTCCTTACCGTCATCATTGAACGTTTTTTCTTGTTGAACTTGTCCATTAGGATGATACGTTTTAAAAACTTCTACTTGCTTTCCAGCATAGAATTTACCTTCTTCTTTCACCTTACCGGTGTCATAAAACTTGGTGTAGACACCATTGGGTCGATTATTTACGTAAGTGCCTGATAATCTTGGAGTAATTCCGTCTTTATGGTATTTTATCCAAACACCATTTTTTCTCCCATCCTTATATGGGCCTTCTTCAATTCGACCTTCCTCTGGATATCCTTTTTCGGGTTTGTCTCTACCCCAAATAATCCACATTCCTTGTTGTCGTCCTTGTTCGTCTCTTTCGTTCGGTGCGTCTTTTGGATCAACACCTTCTTGTACTCTGTCCAATGGAAGGTCAGCGATGTCAAAACCGTTAGTAGGAGCTGAAAATCCTACTAAGGGTATCACGAACGCTATTGTTGCTATAAATCTCTTCATAATCCGGCGGATTGCTGTGATGTTCCTAAGATACGGAAATTAGTTTACAGTTGGTTCACTTTTTCGATAAATACAGGGTTTTTGAAGATAAAAAAAAGATTCTGGCAGATAACAATTTGTTAAATTTTTGAACTATTCCGTTGATATATTTTCAAACATGATTTTTGTAGTCGCTTCCAAATTGAATTTCGGGCTCCAACCCCAATCAGTTCGAGCATCCGTGTCATCGATGCTGCCCGGCCAGGAATCTGCTATTTTTTGACGAAAATCAGGATTATAACTGATTGTAAAGTCCGGATTAAGTTTTCTGATCTCCTCAAAAATCTCTTTCGGAGTAAAGGTAATTCCACCCAAATTATAGGAAGAACGTATCTTAATCTGCTCAACCGGCGCTTCCATGAGGTCTACCGCAGCTCTAATCGCATCGGCCATAAACATCATTGGTAATGGGGTATCTTCCCGTAAAAAGCAGCTATATGATTCATTTTTCTTTGCTGAGTAGAATATTTCTACTGCATAGTCTGTTGTTCCGCCACCCGGAAGAGTTGAGTAGGACAATAATCCGGGATATCGTATTGACCGAACATCGACATTGTATTGCGCCGAATAGTACTCACACCATCGTTCACCTGCTAATTTACTGATGCCATAAACCGTAGTCGGCTCCATGATACTATTCTGCGGAGTATTTTCGCGAGGTGTCGTCGGTCCAAAAACGGCTATTGAACTTGGCCAAAACACTTTTTCAATTATACCGTCCCTGGCAAGATTTAAGACGTTGAATAGTCCTTCCATGTTCAATTTCCAGGCAAATTCCGGCTTTTTCTCGGCAGTAGCTGACAGTAACGCACAAAGAAGATAGATTTCCGTAATCTCGCAGGACTTCACTATTTCACTCAACTGTTCTTTATCAAGAACATCCAGAATCTCAAATGCCCCATCTTTAAAAACCGGAGAATCAGTTTCCCTGATATCAGCTGCTACGACAGCTTCATTACCGAATCTTCTACGTAGCTCCAGCGTTAATTCTGAACCGATTTGACCAGCAGCTCCTATAATGAGGATTTTCTTCATATTTTTATTTCCGGAGACGACTCTCCTGCCATTCATTTCGTTAGGGGCGAGAAATTTAACCGTTTTGACAAAAATATATTTATTTCATTCACGGATGACTTTGGTCATAAAAAAATCTGTTAGATTCAGTATCTTTGTTTTATCAATACTGATGTAAATGGATAGCGTTTTTAAGCATTTATTAATTCAGCTAAAGTTTCTTATCAAAAGAAACCCTGAATGAAACTACCCTGCATTTTCACTGGTTAGATTCATTCATTTAAAAAATTATATATGCCCAGATATCATAAATTGGGAAAGATTCCTCATAAGCGACATACCACCTTCAAAAAAGAAGATGGAAGCTTATATCATGAGCAATTGTTTGGTACAGTTGGTTTTGAAGGTATGTCTTCTTTGATGTATCACCATTATCCTCCGACTCAGGTTTTAGACCAACTGGGTTCCAAGGATGTAAGTCCTAATGTAGTGGCCAATAAAAGCTTAAAAGCGCTTAGTTTGGCAGGGTTTAGCGTTAAACCTAATCCCGATTATTTAGAAAGTCGAACTCCGGTTTTGGTTAACAATGACTGCAAAATAATTTTAGCAGCACCTACTTCATCCAGTACAGGATATTTTTACAAAAATGCAGATGCCGATGAGGTAATTTTTATTCATAAAGGAAGTGGAGTTTTGAAAACAATGCTGGGCAATATTCCTTTCAGCTATGGCGATTATTTAGTCGTACCAAGGGGAATGATTTATCAACTTCATTTTGACAATGAGGACAACAGGCTTTTCATTGTTGAATCTTATCATCCAATTTATACCCCTAAGAAATATCGCAATTGGTTTGGACAATTATTGGAGCATTCTCCCTTCTGCGAACGGGATTTGAGAGTTCCCGAAGAATTGGAAACTTTTGATGAAAAGGGAGATTTCTTGATTAAAATTAAGAAAGAAGATGTGCTTTACGATTATTCATACGCCTCTCATCCATTTGATGTAGTTGGCTGGGACGGTTACAACTTCCCTTATGCTTTTTCAATCCATGATTTCGAGCCGATTACAGGACGTGTTCATCAACCACCTCCGGTTCATCAGACTTTTGAAACACCGGCCTTTGTCATTTGCTCATTTTGCCCAAGATTATTTGATTATCATCCTGAATCAATTCCTGCTCCATACAATCACAGCAATATTGATTCGGACGAGGTGCTTTATTATGTGGATGGAGATTTTATGAGCAGGGTCGATGCTGAGGTTGGTCAGATAACGCTTCATCCCGGTGGAATTCCACACGGGCCGCATCCGGGTACTTACGAGGGAAGTGTCGGTAAAAAAGAAACACATGAATTAGCCGTAATGGTTGACACATTTAAGCCGCTGATGGTAACTGAAGAGGCGATGAAAATCGAAATCAAGGATTACCATAAGTCATGGATTCATTAATTCTGAATTAAAGATTATTAAGATGGATATAAAGAACTTAAAGGACCTGAAAAATACCGAATACGGTCTAAAAAAAATGTACGACGATGCCGAGGATTTTCTACCTCTGCTTGGAACAGACTACGTTGAGCTATATGTGGGAAATGCAAAGCAATCTGCTCTTTTTTACAAGACGGCTTTTGGATTTCAATCTGAAGCTTATGCAGGATTGGAAACCGGAATAACCGACAGGGTTTCTTATGTGCTTAAACAAGACAAAATTCGTCTGGTTCTAACTACTTCATTGGAAAAAGGTGGCGTAATTAATGAGCATATCAATGAACATGGCGACGGTGTTAAAGTAATCGCTTTATGGGTTGATGATGCTACCAAAGCCTGGGAAGAGACTACCAGTCGGGGTGCTAAATCATTTTTTGAACCTCGAAAAGAGGAGGATGAAGATGGACACATTATTCGATCCGGAATTCATACGTACGGGGAAACCGTTCACATTTTTGTTGAGAGAAAGAATTATAGCGGAATATTTATGCCCGGCTACAGAAAGTGGGAATCTCATTATAATCCTGAGCCCGTTGGGTTGAAGTTTATCGATCACATGGTTGGGAATGTAGATTGGGGTCAGATGAATAAATGGTGCGAGTTCTACGGAAAGGTGATGGGGTTTGCTCAAATAATCTCATTCGACGATAAAGACATTTCTACTGAATTTACGGCCCTAATGTCTAAGGTAATGAGCAACGGAAACGGACGAATAAAGTTTCCGATTAACGAACCGGCAGAAGGGAAGAGGAAATCTCAAATTGAAGAATATATTGATTTTTACAATGGAGCGGGAGTGCAGCACATAGCTCTTGCCACCAATGATATAGTGACGACTGTAAGTGCGATGAGAGATAGAGGTGTTGAGTTTCTATATGTTCCGGATAATTATTACGATGATGTTCTTGACCGGGTAGGAGAAATTGACGAGGATTTGGAATTGTTAAAGAAGCATGGTGTTCTGATCGATCGGGATGATGAAGGATACCTCTTGCAACTTTTTACAAAGCCGGTAGTTGATCGTCCGACAATGTTCTTTGAGATTATTCAGCGAAAAGGAGCACAGTCTTTCGGAAAAGGAAACTTTAAAGCACTCTTTGAGGCAATTGAAAGAGAACAGGAAAATAGAGGGACGCTTTAAGATTCTAAAACACAAAAAACCCCTGAACTTTATCGGGTCAAGATCAAGGCTTATTCAAACTCACAGGATTGTACGCACGGATTGCAAATCCGCGCGTTCTGCCAAAAAAACCCTGAACTTTATCGGGCCAGGATCAGGGTTTATTCAAAGTTGTTGATAAAATCGTCAAGTGTGAGGTCAACTTTAATGCTTGTTTACCTTATTTATAAATGTGCAAATCACCGAATCAATTAAACTGCCCGTATAAATCTCCGTGATAAATAAGAAGCCGGTGTTTTATTAAAAATGTCAAAAAAACAATAAATAATCCGAAATTATTGTATTATGTATTAAAATAATTACATTTGTGGGTGGATTCATTAACTTTATATCATGAATTTCAAAGTCTTCCATTTTCTCATGAGGCCTTAATGACTTTTCTAAAAGACTTCAAAAACCCAAACGATCAAATTCATCAGTTAATAAAAAAGGAAAAGTTGATTTCCCTTAGAAAAGGCTTATACATTTTGTCAAATCAATTCGGTGATGCGCCTTCACCGATCTTAATGGCGAATCATATTTATGGACCGAGCTATGTGTCCTTAGAATACATGTTAGAATACTACGGAGCGATCCCGGAGGCAGTATATGAAATTACTTCCATTACAAACCGGAAATCTAATACCTTCGAAAATTCAACAGGAAGGTTTACCTATCATCATGTACCTGACCATTATTATTCATTAGGTATATCGATCATAAATTTGAACAACAAAATAAGCACAATGGTCGCAGGTCCCGAAAAATCATTGTTGGATAAAATAGTAACAACTTCAGGGATTAACCTTAGATCAAAGAAAGATGCGCTAAATCTGTTAATAGATGACCTAAGAATTGATTTAGGCTGGTTGAGGCAAATGGACCTTAAATTAATTGTTAACTGGATTCCTCATTGTCCTAAAAAAGAATCTATCAATCAGTTAGTAAAAGCAGTCAAAGAATTATGATTGACAAAATGCTTTTAAACTACAACCCACAAAGCGATACTGAATTTAAGAGTGCTTTGAGAGAAATCATGCAAGAAGTGGCGTTAGTAGGTCTTCAACGAGGCGGGTTTTTCAAAAAAGCTGCATTTTACGGGGGCACGGCATTAAGAATATTTTATAACCTTCCAAGGTATTCAGAAGACCTCGATTTCTCCCTTTTGGAGGAAAATAAAGCGTTCAATTTCCAACCATACATCAATTCCGTTATTAGAGAGTTTGAGTCTATAGGGCTAAAAGTAATACTAACACCAAAAGAGAAAATAAAATCATCATCTGTTGAATCCGCTTTTTTAAAAACACAAACCAATTGGCAAGAGCTGACTGTAGATAATCCTGAACAATTCTTTAGGCCTTCTCAGACCATATCCGTGAAAATAAAATTTGAAGTTGACAAGACTCCTCCTCTTCTTTTCTCCGTTGAAAACAAACTGCTTATCCGACCGATTTCCACCTATATTAAGTGTTTTGTTAAACCGGATTTATTTGCCGGCAAAATGCACGCATTACTTTTCAGGAAGTGGAAAAATCGAGTAAAAGGCAGAGATTGGTATGATTTTGAATGGTATATCAAAAGCAAAACTCCACTAAATCTTGAGCACTTTTTTGAGCGCTCCATACAAAATGGTGATCTACAGAAGAACTGTAACAGGAATTCAGTAACTTTTTTGAGTTTGCTACATGATCGCATTGAAAGCGTAGATTTTGACAATACAAAAAAAGATATCCAACGATTTATTGAAAACGATGACGAATTGAAAATTTGGAGTGAAAATTACTTTCACGATCTGACGAAACATCTTATTTTATTATGAAATCACCGAATCAACGTTAAACTACCCGTATAAATAATGGTACTCTTTGTGCTAATCAATATTATTCCGCCCCAACGATTGTGGCGGTAATCCCGACATTGGCATCATGTTGCTCTTCTGCCGGCTTTTCAGCAACCTCTGCCAAAAAGAATGGCAGTTGAGACAAATCAATTATGAAATCTGAAACATTCAGGACATTTCCGTCTACAGAAGTAACGGCTTCAACCGCAAGCTCCATCCCAATTACGTTAACCGTTCCATAGATGATTCCTTCCTCATGTCGGTCAAACGTAAATTCGGCCGTGGCAAAATTGCCAACATCAAAGAAGTCAGGTGTAGTTAAATGTCCCTGTAGTTTCGCTCCTTGCGATTCTACAATCGTCATCATATCAATAGTTAAAGATCCCTCCCTTACTACATCATTCTCTATGGCAAAATATCCACCTGATGCCTTAACCGTTCCCTCATGATCCTTCTCACCACTAAGCGTATTATACCAGTTTATGATGGTTTCTGCCGTGTCCACAGAATACGACATGACCATTACTTCCTCTTCAACAGTTACTGTTGAATCCGAATTAGTCGATTCTTCACCGCCCTCAGCTCCGCCACAAGAAGCCAAGATGAAAGCTGCAATGCCGACTCCAAAAAATAATTTCCTTTTCATCATTCCTTTTAAAATTAGATGTTTAAACAACAAATGTATCAATTTCCTAAATATTAAGGGGTTTTAACAGAAAAAAATTGAACCGGCCTTTCGAATTGAATACTTTTAATTTTCCATCATGAACAGCGGACTGTTCAAAGGACAGTGATCATGACATAGAGATGAGAATGAAATATAGCTACTTTTACTTACCTGATGAGTCAGAATAAATATGCCCGAAAGGGCTTGAAAACAGCTTACGTTTCTACGATTGCAGGAATTGTGATGGTTCTATTTATTATCGGAGTTGTATCGTGGTTCGCCCTTGGACTCAATAATCTCAAAGACAGTAAAATAGAAAGTTTTGAGATTGATTTATTCTTTGATGAGTCCGTCAATGACATCGAACTTGGGTTAATCGCTATCGAAATTGAGGACAAAGAGTTCTCGAATACTGCCAGATATAGATCTTCTGATGAGGCTTGGGAAATTATCAAGGAAGAAGTAGGTGGAGATTCGTCCTTATCGGTAATTGACGATCAAAATCCCCTGAATCAATCCATCATAATGACACTAAAGAAGGATTATTTTTATCTCGATAGCATGAATGGCATAGAGAAAGAACTCAAGTCAGAATATGGCGAATCGCTAATCGAGATCTCTTATCCTGAAGCAATATTTGCGGACTATAATAAGAACCTTCAGCGACTTGTTTATTTCGTTATACTGATCGCGACCATGTTGCTGTTCATCGCCATTGGAATGATTAATAACACAATTCGGCTGGCACTCTTCTCAAAACGTTTTTTAATTAAGACGATGCAATTGGTTGGTGCCACTCCTTCATTTATTCGCCGCCCTTTTATTTGGAGCGCAGTGGGTCAAGGATTATTATCCGGCTTAATTGCATCGACAATGGTCTTGGGATTTATCGTCCTGCTTGACCAGTATAATTCTCACTTTTCCGAAATGACTGACATGACTCTATTTCTTTATGTTTTAGCTGCTATAGTGGCGTTTGGAATCCTAATCACTATCACCTCAACTTATCTCGCTTTGAGGAAGTATTTGAGAATGAAGCTCGATAATTTATATTGATTACCTTTGAAATCCCTTTGATAATAATTGACACTATGAGCAACGAAAAATTTGTTTTTGCCAGGGATAATATCAAACTGATAATCATCGGATGTGTTGTTGTTCTTGTCGGATTCTTCTTGATGATTGGTGGTGGGTCTGAGGATCCAAATGTCTTTAATGAAGAGGAGCTTTTCAGTCCGGTTAGAATCACATTATCTCCTCTGCTTGTAATCAGCGGTTATGGCCTGGTTATATGGGGCATCATGAAAAAAAGCAAAGTCAAAGAGTAGCCCATGGGCATCATAGAAGCGATAATTCTTGGAGTCATTCAAGGATTAACCGAATTTCTTCCTGTTAGCAGTAGTGGTCATTTAGAATTGACGAAGACCATTTTTGGTGACGCCGCAGTTGGCAAAGAGAGCATGCTGATGACTGTGGTCTTACACTTCGCCACAGCACTTAGTACGGTCGTCATTTTTCGAAAAGAGCTGGTTCAAATATTTAAAGGACTTTTTCAATTTAAATGGAACAACGAAACGAAGTTTTCGGTCAAAATCATTATATCCATGGTTCCGGCGACTATAGTCGGTCTTGTGTTTAAGGATGAAATTGAATCGCTCTTTGGTGGTCAAATCGCATTAGTAGGATCAATGCTTCTGCTGACCGGTGTATTATTACTCTTGGCGGATCGAGCCAAAAGAACGGACCAAGAAGTCAGTTTTACGAAGTCCGTCATCATTGGAATTTCGCAAGCAATTGCAATTTTACCTGGAATCTCAAGGTCGGGCGCGACCATCTCAATATCAGTACTATTGGCAATCGATCGGGAACAGGCAGCCAGGTTTTCCTTTTTAATGGTTGTCCCATTGATTTTTGGGGCCATGGCTGTTGATGCCAAGAAATTTATGGAA
>CAZCAD010000012.1:0-18487 GCA_964496525.1 uncultured Flavobacteriales bacterium
TCAGCGAACTCAGCAAGCGTATTCTTTGCTTCATCAAGAACCCCCCTGATATCTGCATTGGCGATTGTATCGGTTATCGCCTGGATATTATCCAAAGTTGCGGAAACCTGTTCTGATTTTGAGGCGAGATTTTCGGTGATGGCATGAACATCGTTCAAAATCTTATCTACCATTTCAGTTTCTTTGCTAATCAGTATAGAAAGGCTGTTAGCGAGCTCACCAAATGTACCAATGGCGTCACGGACCTCGTACAATCCGTCGTCGATTTGATAAACCGCCGAAGTATCCCAAAAGGCGTTAACCGAAATGATGATGGCCTCTACAGACTCAATTAGCTTTTCCGTTTTTTCTTTCAGTGGGAGTATCTGCTCGTTGATCTGATCTTGTAGTCCCATTTCAATCATTGATAGGATCGTATCACCGTCCTGATAATATTCAATCTTCGCAAGCGCAGAGTCGTTCAGGCGAAGGTCCAGCGCTTTGGTGCCAAGAATATCCGAACTGATTAGCCAGGCTTCAGAATTTTTCGGAATCTGCACTTCATCATTTTGAACAGAAAATGTGACCAGCACCTTTTGCGCATCATCCGGATGTAATTCGACCGTCATGACCTGACCGATTTTTACTCCATTCATCTGAACGGAATTCGAGGACTCCAAGCCTGATGAATTAGTATAAACAGCATAGAAATGGCGATCCGACTGAAAGATAGATTCACCTTTCAGCGTGTTTACCAGAATGAAAATGAGCAACAAGCCCAAAACCACCAGTAATCCTACTTTGAATTCCTTTGAAACTCTCATTGAATGCTTGATTTTCTTTGCTTTTTCCTCAAATATAACTGCTAAAATAGTGGAAAATTACTCCTCTGAACAATTAATTTGCGGTTAATTCAATCGCTTTATCAAGATTTATTCTGCGCCCGTTTTGAAAGGCAACAACGAAGGCATGTTCGTAACCTTCTGCTCTCATTTTTCGCTTTAATTCGTTCGCCGACTCCACGTTTCGGTAAAGCCCAACTGTATATTTGTACAGTCCATTATTCTGGTATCGCCAAATTGGCATTCCTTTAAAAATGGGATCATCCAAAGGAATTGCCCTAGTAGATGTTTCAATCTGAATTCGAAATACGATGTCATTCTTCTTTACCTTATCCTCCTTATCGCCATAATCAACCGGAGTCGAGGTGTTAGTTTTCGTAGATTGATCTGCTGACTCATAGTAGGTTTTGTATTCATTAAATGCGGTAAACATGGATTTAGCCATTTTAACCTGGCTCGCTGAGTCAGCTAAGAAATTTTCTTCTGCGGCATTTGAGAGAAATCCGGTTTCTACAAGTACACTTGGCATAGTGGTCTTATAAAGCACCAGAAAACCTGCTTGCCGAACTCCTCTATCGCTTCTGCCAATTTTAACGAATTGCTTCTGTAGCTTAGCGGCAAACTCAATACTGTGGTTCAAAAACACGCTTAGCTGAAGCTGGCGTGCTATGATTGCGTCAGCGGAAAGCGTTTCGTACCTCTCATCTGCACCTTCTTCGTACTGAATAGCTGAATTTTCTCTTTCAGCGATCTTACGCTGTGCCTCTGTTTTATGAAGTCCCAAAACGTAGGTTTCTGCACCAAATACGGTCTTTGGTCCTGCATTAGCATGAACACAAATGAACAAATCGGCATTGTTTCTGTTGGCAATTTGAGCACGCTCATCCAGTTCAATGAAAACATCCGTTTTCCGCGTATAAATGACCTCAATATCGGGATATGTTTGCTCGATATATTCGCCCAATTTCAACCCAATTGCCAAAGCAACCGTTTTCTCATTTGAATGGGCTCCATGACAGCCGGGGTCTTTACCGCCGTGACCGGGATCTATGACCACTGTTTTAATTCCGGTTAAACCAACATCATCCTGTGCATAAAGAGAGGAAGAAAAAAAGAAGAATAGAGACAATATTATGCATCTTGTCTTGTTATTATCCAAGGCATTATTCTTGATTGAAAATGATAGTTTTGTCCGCATTATATCATAAGGTATAACAAATTTACCGCCAAAAGTTGCACAAGAGCGTATCCATATCCTTAGTTTTCAATTCAATATTGTTGATAATGTCGGCTTTTTTTGGTTCTACATCGCAGGCTCAACAGGCAGGGCAGTCAAACTCCAGCGGCCTGGAGGCACCTGTCTATTATCAAGCCAGGGATTCAATAATTGCCGATGTTCCAAAGCAAATTGTCCGTTTATATGGCGAAGCCAACGTCACTTATCAGGACATTGAGCTAAACGCTGATTATATCGAAATTGATATATCCAATAATGAGGTAATGGCTACCTACACCTTGGATACGGCAGGTTTACCTATTGGAAAACCCCTTTTCAATTCTGCCGGTGAAGAGAGTTCTTGTGATTATATGAGGTATAATTTTAAAACGAAAAAAGGCTATATCCGCGAGGTTAGAGCGCAGCAGGACGAAGGATATATCCACATGGCGGAGTCCAAGATTCATCCCAATGAAGAAATTCACTTTAAAAATGGGAAGTTCACAACCTGCGATAAAGAAAACCCACACTATCACTTTAAGCTGACAAAAGCCGTGGTTGTGCCTGATAAACGCGTAGTCAGCGGTCCGGTTTATATGAAACTATTCAAGGTGCCACTGCCTCTTGCCGCACCCTTTGCCTGGTTCCCGAACTCTGATAGTAAACAGCATGGAATCATTATTCCTCAATTTGCCAATACCCCTCAATACGGCTTTGGTTTACAGAATTTTGGCTATTACATTCCCTTAGGCGATCATTGGGAGACCTACTTTTATGGGACAATATTCACCACAGGGCGATTTGCAATGGAAAATCAAACGACTTATTTGAAGAAGTATAGGTATCGTGGCAATATGGGTGTCAAATTCGAACAATTTCGAGGCAAGTTCTACGATACCCTGATAACCAACAAATGGAGTGTAACCTGGAAACATACTCAGGACGCGAAGGCGCACCCAACTTTAAAATTCAGTACAGACATCAATTTCAAGTCAGATAACAACGGTAAATCCAGCCTTGATCTCGTGAATCCGGAATATTTTGACAATCAATTCAATTCGGCAATTAAGCTTTCAAAAAGATGGAAATTAGGGAAGTTTAACGGCTCATCAGGACTTAATTCATCACTTAGGCAAAACTCTGTAAGTGATTCTTATACAATGGATTTGCCTAGTTTTAATTTGTCAATAGCGCGATTTAATTTGGGAGTTTTACGTGGAAAAAAAGCTATTGGTGACAGTCCTTTGAATAAGATAAATGTGACCTATAACATGAACGCCAGGAACTTCATTCAAGCTCCCGACAGCATCTTCAATCAGGATTATTATCAGGATATTGCCGGTTACGCTTTAAACGGGGTTCAACATAACACCATTGTACAATCGAATTTACGCCTTTTTGGCGGTCGATTCACTTTTACACCTTCGACGACCTACAAAGAGTTCTGGAACTTTCAGTATGAAGAAAAAAATTGGAATGCCGTGGATATGAAGGTTGACACTATCGATCATAGAGGATTCAAGAGTTCCAGGGAGATATCAATGCGAGGCGGTTTAAATACCAACTTCTTTGGGTATTACAAATTATTGGGCAAGAGACAGTTCAAATTCAGACACGTAGCCTCGCCTTCAGCCAGCTTCACATTTCGACCCGACATTGGTTTACATGAGTTGATCCAGACTAATTCCGCAGGAACCGAGAGCTATTATTCTCCCTTTGCCAATAGTTTGTATCGTGAGCCCGCTCAAGGTAATTCGGCTACCATGACATTTGGTTTGAACAATACATTTGAAATGAAACGAAAAGACATGAGGGACACGGTAAATGAGACCTTCATTTCGAATAAGTTGATCGATGCGCTTTCGATTAACGGGAGTTATAACTTCTTGAAGGACTCAATGAATCTTAGCAACCTGGCTATTGCGTTCAGGACTTCTAAGTTTCTAAACATTTTCAGCTTCCAAAGTAGTGCCGCTCTGAGTCCTTACGGATATGACAATGTTGGAATCGACACTTCGGCCTATGCTTGGGAAACAGGACAAGGAATTGGGAGGATAAAGAGCGCAAACGCAGTTGTTAATGCTAACTTTACAAATAGGACTGGGCGTAAAAAACAAAAAGAACTCGACGAGAAGACAAAAGATAACGCCAATGCAAATAGCAATGCAACAAACCCTTCCAAGCCAACTTTTGAAATTCCCTGGCAGGTAAATCTCTCGTACAACATCAATTATACCAGGCTAACTCAAACAGTTAGTGATGTTCAGCTCGATACTTTCAAGCTCATTCAGACAATACGTCTGAATGGAGATTTCAACATTAATAAAAAATGGAAGTTCACCTATTTAGCCAATTACGATTTACAAGCCGGCGCAGTCACAAATTACAATTTTAATATTTGGCGAGACCTTCACTGTTGGGAAGCGGCCTTGCAATGGGGGCAGTTCGGTAAATGGTCGGATAAGAACTTCACTTTTTTGTTCAGAGTGAATATTAAGGCTTCTATGTTCCAGAATATTAAGTTGGAGTATAATCAGCCACCTTTCTTTTTCTAAGCTTCTTGAATCTCGCCTTTTCTTGAGTTTATATACTTTTTAATGTAGGATCCGGAGAAAATGGATAAAACCACAAAGGCCGTAAAGAAATACAGACCTACCAAGGTTGACGCACCGGTATCAACCCCGACATTCATATTTGAAAAAGAGAAATAGGCCAGAAATATGGATGCGACCATGACGTCGGCCATACTCCATTTACCCAATTTGTTAATAACTCTTACCGCTGAATCGGCGTAGGAACTCCCTGGAGAAAGTAATAGCACTACGGATGTGGTCAGTTTCACAACCGGAAAGATGATCGAAAACAGCAGGATAATGAGCGCGACGGGGATGTTTCCTCCGGTATAGAGCATTTTGATTAATTGAAGAACTGACTTGTTCTGATACATGAAATAGACTCTGCCTTCCACATCCATCGCTAATTCGTTATCCATTCCAAAGAAATCTGTTATTGGCGAGAGCTTCTCGCTGATCGGTATTTTGACCTCTACATCATCTTTAAACGCCTCTATTTCGAGGAAGGGAGTCTTCAACCCCAAGTATAGAAAACTGGCCGCAGACAACAACATTACAAAGCCCATGATGCGCACTTTCTCTTCATGCTTTCGATAAACGAAGAAGTTAATCGCTACAAATAGTGCGACAATCAGCAATAAAATTATCCCATAATTTACACCCTTGTCGTAAATATCATCGCCTTCATTCTTTAGCGTGAGGTAAGCATCTACATTATCGGAAGCGACACCGGTAATGTCCGGCCATTCCCAGATATTTGTAAGTCGCTCCTCTGCAGACATTTTTTCGGCAATCTCCAACCGATTCTCCTCATACTCATTCATATATGAAGAAATTATGACGGTTAAGGCCAATGATGCCAGAATCAGCCCAATTGAGGAAACACTAAATACGAGCCATTTCTTCATTCACTCAATTTAATATTATTATTCGATGCGAACTCGCTTTGTGCAGTTAAAACCTTTTGAAAGAGATCATTTTCTTTTTCAGAAAACTGCTTGTCATAATTTTCAAGGATTTCGACATCCTTAGCCGATGAAGACCCACTTCGTATGATCGGTTTTATGTCAGAGCTAAAAGCACCCTGCAATTCATTGATATAAAAAGCCAGAAATTCCAGAAGCGCCGACTTGAAACTATCATCTTCTTCAAATCCCTGCGTCTCATTAACAGCGGTATAGTTCAAATCCAAATCGAAGAGTACATTGTCAAGGTTTGCTTCAATATCGGCGGAATCAGATGAAAAAAGCAGGTCGATATTATCAAGAGATCCTTCGAGAATAGAGTTCAGCCGATTATTATAGCTGACTGCATCCACACGATCCTCATTCAACTCTTGTTCTGCAATAGATGAAGAGTCGCCAGACTCAGTACCTCCTTCTCCGTCTGTCCCTCCCGCCTGGCCAACACATGAAAATAGAAGCAGTGTTATGAGCAGAGGAATTATTCTCATCGCTTGACTTGCTTTAAAGTCGTGAGAAGTTCACCTTGAGTATTGAAAACACTGATTAGGTAAACACCTGATTGCAGTTTTGACAGATCGATTTCATTTTGAAATGTATGAATCGCTACTAATCGTCCACTCAAATCCATTAGTTGGATTCTTCCGGATTGCAGACCAATAATTCGAATCTTATCGTTAAATGGGTTAGGAACGATTTGAATGGTTGAATTCGTTTCATCCGGAGTTTCGCTTAAGGAAAGTTCCACTACTCTAAAGTGATCGAATCCGCCTTCGGTCAAATGTGGATTTATTTCTTCATCCGACACGATGATTTGAATCTGCATTGTTGCCGTTGGAGTTTGATAATCCTGAATTTCAATTGATGTTTCTACCCATTCTCCCGGGAACGGACTGCTTTCATCCCTATCCAAAATGAGGTTTGTATCAGTGCCATTCATCATCATAATTTGCAAGAAGTCGTCGGGTGTGCCTGATCCGTAAAGATTTTGAAAGAAGGTTGAAAAAATGATTCCCGGATTAACATATCCGGAAACATCGAATACCGGGGAGGTTAAATAAACAACTCCACTGTCTACCTCCTGCGCTAAAGAAATAGTGGAACCATTTCCTGTCAGGTATGCCATATCTCCACAATCGATGGTCACATCATCAAACGGATTTTCCGTAAATCCTCCGGATGTTACACCAACGGGAACTTCTCTTTCCCAAAGTCCATTGGTCGCCGTGGCAGCCTCAATCCATCCAAAATCAAAGATAAAATCATCATAAATGCCTTGATCGATCAGCATAAAAATTGTATCCGTTGCGGCATCAATAAAAAAGTCAACTAAACATCCCGTTACATAACCCCATTTGCCGGCATAAACCTGATAGTTATCGACGTAAACCAAAGGAAGGGTCACATTTCCAAAAGGATCGGTGAGTCCGCTTTCAGATTCCAGGGTATGCTGAATACGTACCTGACAATTTTCAACAGGGGATAAAGTTGAGGCGTCCAATACATTTACGACAACATCGTAGACGGGTTCTTTGTCCATTTGAATGTCCTGAATGGTAATAATTCCGTTGGTTAAGCTTACCGTTGCAGTTTCAGGAAAATAGCCTGTTCTTGTATAGTTAGCGGTGAAAGTCCCTTCTTCAAATGTTCCGATCGAATAGTCTCCCAAAGGGTCAGTTGTTCCCGTTGCCGTTGTACTGACGATATCGACGGTAACCAGGTTAATTGGCAAGCCGGTATCGATATCGGTGACATTTCCGGCCAGGTATCCCGCCAAAAGAAAATCCGTCTGAAGAATGTAAAGTCCCTCCTCTGAATCCGAGGCTATAATCATCTCAGAAGCAAAGAAGGGATAGACGCCCCAACAACCATTATAGGTCGAGCCGGAAAATCCAGGGGAGGTGTCGAAACTAGCTACTTCTGCCATCGTTGAAGGATCAGAAATATCATGTACCACTACTCCATCAACATAATAAGAGGTAATTAGGTAGTTACCCAGAACATGACAGTTGTGAGGGATAATGTTTGAGCCCGGCGACGACTGAATCTGATCCAAAAGTGTGATACTCATTGGATCTGAGATATCATAAGAAGCAATGTACCCATCAATAGTTTCGTCTGTCGTAAAGAGGTAATCCCCGTCTGTGGATGCCCATGCATTATGAGAAATTCCATCAATAGTTCCAAAAGAGTTTACAAAAACGGGGGCGGATTTATCCGTTAGGTCGACGATAGAAAAGAAACCGTCCCAGACATTAGAAAAATATCCCGTATCGTTTTGAACATAAACATCGTGTGCATACCAAGTGTCAAAAATGCCCACCTCAATCGGATTCATCGGATCCGTAAAAACATCCAGAATGATAATCCCTCCATTACCTCTGTTAGCGCCGGAAATGTAGGCGTACCCACTATCGTCGGCATAAATATTGTGAGCTGAGGTCCACGGATCTCCTCCCGGACCGAAATAATTGGCAGTTGGTAAAATTGTGCTAGCCGGAAGTGGTGAAAGATCAATTATAAGAAGTCCGTCGTCTGCTTCTGTCGTAACGTAAGCGTAGTCCCCCACCGTTTTCATATCTCTCCAAATGGAATATGATCCGGGAATCCAATCGATTTCGACTGGAGTGGTCGGATCAGAAATGTCAACGATAGATGTCCCGTCCGTGCAACCGACGATTGCATATTCATTACCATCTTCATCCGTATAACCCCAGATATCATTTAGCTCAGTGCTGTGAAGCGCGGGAATATCAAGGAAACCGATTTGGGTCATATTGATTTGTGCCTTGAGTTGTGTTGAATAAATGAACACAGAGAGAGTCAAAAGACTAATGAGAATTTTCATGGAAGTAGTTTTTCTTAGTTTGGCTAAAATTACAAATTATCTATCTAAATGGTAGAATAATCATTCTTTGATCAGCTTTTTAGTGAGGATTCTTGACCCACGATCATCACGTAGAATAGCGACGTAAAGTCCGGGCTCAATTTTGATGACTGAAACAAATTTTTCGATTCTTTTCTGCATTATCAATTTTCCACTTAAATCATACAGCTCAATTGTTCCACTTTCAATTCCACGTATGACCAACTGATCATCGAAAGGATTTGGAAATATTTCGGCTTCTAATTCATATTCCGGCAAATCAGTCTGATCTCCTTCTGAGACCGAGAACAAATCCAGACCACCTTCGGTAACATTAACGTTAGTGGCAAAGTCACTGATTGTTACGATTAGTTGAACCGATGTTTCACCAAGAATAGCCGTAGGTACTTCGCGTGAGCGCGGAATCCATTTGCTCATTTCCATATTGTCCTTGTGGATGGTATCAATTGCAACTACATCTGTTCCATCACTCAGAAAAACGATCATGGTATCATCCGGTGGTGAAGCTCCGTGCTTATTGAAGAACCAGGCCATGTAATTAATATAGGGTTCGGTGAAAGTTGAAAGGTCAAAGGGAGGTGATATCAGGACAGCATCACCATTTTTGACCTCATCGGTGTTCGGGTTCGAGCTTCCATTGCCGGTCATAAAAGCATATTCTCCGCAATCCCAGTCGGTATCGACATACGGATTTTGAACGGATCCGTCGCTACCTGTGACACCAACCGGTATTTCTCTTTCCCACAAACCTGCTTCAGCACTACCGGAAGATCCCCATCCGAAGTCAAAAACAAAATCGTCGTATATACCGGAATTGATTTGCAAATTAATGACAGGAGCTGATCCATCAATGAAGAAGTTCGATACACAGTCGGTTATGTATCCCCATTTACCGGCAAATACCTGGTAATTATCAACATAGTACATGTCGAGAGTTACTTCTCCCAGGGCATCAGTGACCCCACTATGACTGACATAAGTGTGTTCCACTCGTACCTCGGCTCCGGGAACTGGAGTAAATGTTTCGTCAAGTACTTTAAACATCTGACTGAATTGCGGAACAGGATCTAAACTGACATTTTGAAAAAGCGTATCGCCCCATTTAAATGGACTGATTGTAATTGTATCCGGGAAATAAAGGACTTTTGAATAGATGACCTGAAATGATCCTGAATCTTCAATTCCAATTTGATAATTCCCTAACGGATTTGTGTAATCTTTAATTCCCGGCCCGACCACTTCAATTTCAACATTATTCAATGGAAATCCCGTTGATTGATCAATCACATTTCCGTGTAAATAACTTCCGGGATGTAAGTCTGCTGTCAATACAAACAATCCCTCTTCACGATCCGAAGCGACTATTGTTCCGGAGCTAAAAAATGGATATACTCCCCAGCAACCGTTGGTTCCTGAGGTTGCTAAAGGCGAGGTATCAAAGTTTGCCACCTCAACCATGTTGCTGGGATTAGAAATATCGTGAATAACCACACCATCTGTGTAATACGAGGTAACCAAATAATTTCCTAAAACATGAGCATTATGTGGAACTACACCGGCACCGGGAGATGACTGAATTTTGTCAATCATTTGTGGAGAGGATGCATTTGAAACATCAAAAGCACCTATATATCCTCCTGAAACTTCATCCGTTGTAAAACAATAATTATTATCGTCACCTGTCCAAATATTATGAGTAAAAAATGTGGGAGATGAAAGTGTGCTAATCAAAGTTGGACTGGTTTTGTTTGTGAGATCTACTATTGAAAAGAATCCCTCATAAATGTGGGCAAAATAACCTGTGTCATTGATCACGAAGCCATCATGGACATACCAGTCGTCAAAGACTCCTACTTCGATGGGGGCCATTGGATCCGTCATTACATCCAGGATTATCACGCCTCCATTATCGCGTCCGGCACCAAAGACGTATATATAGCCGTTGTCGTCAGCGTAAAGATTATGGGCCGTTGACCAGGAATTTCCGGATGGGCCGTTATAGGCGACTATTGGTAAATCAAAACTTCCGGGTAAAGGTCTTAAATCAATAATCCACAAACCTGCCGCCGCTTCTGTTGTGATGTAGGCATAATCGCCAACCGTTTTAATGTCTCTCCAAGTTGATTCAAAGCCCCAAAACCAAGCTATTTCAGTCGGATTTGTGGGATCAGTAAGATCGACGATGGAAATGCCGTTCGCCGCACCAACTATCGCGTACTCATTCCCAGTTTCATCTTCATAGCCCCAAATGTCATTAAGTTTTAAACCATGTATTGCGGGAATGTCCAAATAACCTTGCTGGGTCATATTAAGTTGGCCGTAGCCGGAAACACCAATAGAAAGTAGTAGACACAGCGGTAAAAATCGTAGCATTTTCATCACAACCAAAGTTAAGTTTAATTTCAATGAGTAAAGAAAAAACTCAGTCTCATCTATTATACTGTCGCAAAAAGGAATTTAATGGTTAAAATAACTCATCCATTCGCTTATCCAATAGAGACTATAACAACTCTATTCTTCCTTCGATCACACAGCAACACCTACTCCATAAATTCAGGATTAGTAATAAAACTGCTATCAGAAAGCGATAGCAAAAAGAATTTTAACATATCTATCTCTGTAGGTGTTAATCCTACTCCACCCATTCCCACACTTTTCATCAATGGGTCAATGGTGGGTGAGTTTACCAATCCGGTACTGTAATGGCCGATGACCTCATCCAGGGTCGTAAACCTTCCATCGTGCATATAAGGACCTGTGAAAGCAAGGTTCCTGATACTTGGACTTCTAAATTTACCGTCATCAAGGGCGTTGCCCGTAGTCCATCCAAGCCCTTTATCAGTTTCAAATGAGGCGTCTAAGCCATTGTTGTGGAATAGGTTATTTGTCCATAAAGGATTAAATTCATCACCGTGGCAATGGAAGCAATCACCTTTGTTTTCATCTAAAAAAATTGAATAACCCTGATATGCCTTGAGTTCGTCCGCCGCACTCCAACCGGTTGTACCCGGACCGGTGGTCAGATATTTATCAAACGGAGAATCACCGGATATCAAGGTCCTGAAAAATTGCGCCAGTGCCTTGGCAATTCGCTCCATGGTGATTTCATTATCTCCAAAAATAACTTCAAATTCTGAAGGATAAATTGGATCGGCCTGCAAGCGAGGAAGAATTATTTCAGGTTTACCATCCAATGTAAAAGGATTTTGAATCGACTCTTCAATCTTAAGTTCAAGTGTTGATTTTCGACCGTCCCAGGGAAATTCGGACACCCAACCCAAGTTGAAAAGTGGCATTATATTTCTTATTGTCCCACCGTTAATATTTGCAAGGGCGTTCGAAGGTATCGAAAACGCAAATTCCTGTTTATGACAAGAATTGCAGTTGACGCTCTCAGTATTTGAGAGGCGTTCGTCATAAAACAGTTTCTTCCCCAGGGCAATTCCTTCAACGGTCAGCGAATTGTCGTCAGGAATGTCCATAGGACCGATATAAGTCCCAATTAATGCAGGAAGTTCAGGAGTGTAGGGCGTAGTTTTTGAAACAGGAATGTCAGGGTCTTTACGACAGGACCAGATGCCAATCAGAATAATCGGTAAAAACAGATATAATATTATTGCTTTCATTTACTACGCAATTAAAAATACGTAAACCGGTGTTCCATAGTTGGCTGGATCATCTGGATCATCTGGATAATTTTCATCAGCTATTTCATTTGAATGGAAGACTTAAAATTGCTGCTTAAACGAACAGATAATTCAACATCGGTATAATTGCCATGATAACTAGACTCGGTGGTAACATCAATACTGCTCGTGCCATTGTCAAATAACTTTGCGAGGTCAATGCAAAAGACCCCTGATCCTGACCCATTTTTTTCCATGTTCAAGTCAATATCAAACTCTGACTTAAAGTATGACTCTTCATAACCGGTATGGTAGGAAAATGTTCCGTCAAAAACAGCATCGGGTTCAATGTCAAATCTACCTTCAACACTTATGAATCGGTACATCTGTGCCCAGCCCCAATACGTATTTTGGGTAACGCTTAGTGGGTGATCAGCACTGAAGTCAGCAGGATCTGATTCATTAAGAGCTTTAGGAACCCCAACGGAGAACTTCAGTTTATTATATTTCCCAACGGGGACATCAACTGTTATTGAGGCAAATCCGCTATCGTCTATTTTCAGCAACACAATATCTTTTGCGATGCAATCTTCATTGTTTTTATCAACAAAAGTGATGTCGGCCAAATAAAACTGCATTGTTTCGATTTTCAAATCATAAGCTGCAGAACTACTAAAAACATCTCCAAGATTAAAATCCGCTCCCTGAAATTGTGTTTGAAATGAAATGGTGTATTCGCCTGTTTTATTGCTCTTTTTCTTACATGAAGTACATCCTAAAACAAGAAGAAGTGATAGGAAAATATATTGCTTAGTCATTGTGTAATTTTTTGTGAACGCCAAAGAGCAGTCAGATCAAAGTAAAGTCTAAAAGTGATTGGAAAACTCTCCGATCCCTTCTTTTTTGAAACAGTGCAGCCTTCGGGTCCCTAAGATTATTCCTAAAGTTTGACCAAAAGTTACAAAACCTTATGGAAAAGCAAGAACCATTTAATAATAGTATTACCGCCTGCGATACCTGTCTGTATTCCTTCATGTACGCTTAATTAATGAATTGAAATAATCCAACTTATAGCGAATCATAATTCAACGTGAATCTCTATGGATTTTTCCGTGATTTTACCCTCAGCATCCATTGCCTCAAAATGTATGTAATACACACCTAATATAGTATCCGGAATTATTGTTTGAGAACTGAATGAATAACTTAATTCAGACGTCATTCCACTTTCTTCCCAGTCAAATTCATCAACATGATTACCCGCAGCATCTCCAATATGGACATGATACGAATTCAAACCCCGGTCATCAGAAAAAGTTGCTGTTACTTGTAAATTAGCTCCGGGCAGAAAGATCGTGTGCTCAATTGGACTACTAACTACAATAGTAGGGTTCTCCTTGTCTTTTTTACAAGAGGTGAAGCCAGCCATTATTATTGTAAACATCGCAATACATATAAATAATGTTTTCACTTTCTTTTTGTATTTAATGTTATGAGTAAGTGTTCTTATCCGGACTTTTGATTTATTTTGATATCTATTCAAGATACGGCAAATGTGGTCTTATCGTTGGTAACAAAGAGACCTAAAAATAATATAGCGCATAGATCGCTCATTTCTTTGAGAACTTTGAGAACCGATTAGCTAAAGAATCTAACAATAATTCGTAGTCCGAAATTAGAGATTTTGGCCGGGTTTAACAACCATTAACGAGCAACGAATGAGAAAATAATCCATAAATAACTAAATTTTAGTCAACCCATCTTGACACAAAACCGTTAATATTGTTAGAAGAAATACTCAATTTACTATGCTCAAATCATTTTCACTTTCAACTCTCCTATTACTAAGCATTCTTGCTAAAGGACAATTTGCATTTGAACGTCAATTTGATATTCCTGTAACGGAGTCAGCAAGTTTGCAAGATTTGCCATGGGCAGGTGGAATGGATTATTGCCAGTTTTCAAACATCGATTTGAACTTTGACGGAAAAATGGACCTATTCGTTTTTGACAGGAGCTGTGATAAGGTATTGACGTTTATTCAGAATGGAGCCGCCGGTGTAGTTGATTTTCAATATGATCCTCAATACGAAGATCTGTTCCCTGATGATCTGCACGATTGGGCAACGCTGGTCGATTACAACTGCGACGGATTGGAGGATATTTATACCTATGCCATAGGTGGATTAAGAGTTTTTAGAAATACCGGAGATGCAGGCTCCGGACATAGCTTTGTTCTTGAAAACCCCTATTTATTTACCATTTTCTGGGCCCCACCGCCCACACCAATGTATTTCAATGGGCAGGATATTCCGGCTTTTGTCGATGTTGACGGTGACGGCGATATCGATGCATTACAGTTTGGGGCTGCAGCCGTAGGAATTGAATACCACAAAAACATGAGTATGGAATTGTATGGTGTTTGTGATTCCCTTGAGTACGAAACCAAGAATGAATGCTGGGGAGGATTCAAAGAAGACGGAGGCTCTTCGGCTATTGAATTATACGCGACGACTTATCCATGTAACGGCACTTTGCCGGGAGAAGAAAATTGGGATCCAACTTCCGATCGTGGGGACAGACATTCCGGCTCAACAATAATGGCTTTGGATCTGGATGCATCCGGAGTATTAGATCTAATTCTTGGTGATATTGGTTCTCCCAATATGTTATGGCTATTCAATGATGGAACTGCACCAAACATGGATTCTGATATGTTTCTTTACGAGGAGTACATTCCTACAAATTCTGATTCAGTTCACTTATACAACTTACCGGCAGCATTTCATGTAGACATTAATAATGACGGCAACAGAGATATGGTCGTTTCTCCGGCTGATGTGGTCCTTTCGCATAATTGGCAAAGTGTCTGGTGGTATACTAATTCCGGGCCGGATAATGCGCCGGTCTTTGATTATCAGGGTAAAGAATTTCTGCAAGGGGATATGATTGATAATGGCTCAAATGCCTTGCCGGTTTGGTTCGATGCAAATGGAGATGGCCTAAAAGATTTATTGATAAGCTGTCTAAGCAAATTTGAAGAAAGCGATCAGTCAAAGTACTCCACGATTAATTATTATGAGAATATTGGAACTCTTACTGCTCCGGCCTTTGAATTAGTCACAGAAGATTACGAGGGCATTTTTACAATGGGAATTGGAACGGGATTTAATTTTTACCCCGCTTTTGGTGATTTGGATGATGATGGAGATGAAGACATGATCCTTGGAGAGTATGATGGATTTCTGTATTACATGCAAAACACAGGAGGAGCCTCAAATCCGGCAATTTTTAACACAAATATTGTTCTCATGGATAACCTGTCAATTCCTGTCGATAGAGGATACGCTCCCAATCCACATTTAGTCGATTTAGACAGAGATGGTGATCTCGATTTGGTTATTGGGGGGCAAAACGGATTTCTGACTTATTATGAAAATATTGGGACCGCAAGTTCTTATTCATTTGAAAAAATAACTGACAGCCTCGGGATGGTTGACGTTTCCAATTATTGGGAGATAAACGGATACAACGTTCCTGCTTTTATCGATATTGAAGGAGAATGGGAATTGATTTGTGGCGCAAAAAACGGCGAATTGTATTACTACGATAACATCGAAGGAAATATTGCAGGTGTCTGGAATCAGGTTGACTCGACCTTGGAAGACATAAATATTGGTGATTACTCAGCACCTGCCATCTATGATATCACTGGAGACTTTCATTTGGAAATGGTGCTGGGAAATGAAAGAGGTGGAGTTGGATTTTATATATCAGCCCTCTTATCTGATATTGGAATTGGACCGGACCATTTTTCCAGCGATTTTAAAATTTATCCGAATCCCGCCAGTACTGAAGTGACAATTGACCTGGGAACTCAGCCGTTTGAAGAAATTAAAAATACCCAAATTAGGATTTATGATTTGAGTGGTCGGATCGTTATGAAAGTCATGGCAGCAAATCAATTGATTACCGTCAATATTTCTGGTTTCGCCAGTGGTGCATATACTGTTGAGGTAAGAAATCGCATGGAGGTTAAAACTCAAAAGTTGATCATTGATTAGGATGCAATTAAAAATCTGCCAAACACTGTTTATTTCTCTCTTCCTGTTTACTGGGACCACTTCCGCTCAGTTTTCTTTCCAAAGAGAATTCGATGTTCAAGTGACAAAAGACGCCTTGGTACAGCTTTATCCATGGGCGGGCGGAATGAATTTTTGCCAATTTTCGAATATTGATTTGAATTACGACGGAGTTGACGATTTATTTATTTTTGATCGCAGTGGAGACAAGGTGTTGACATTCATTCAAAATGGTGTTCCGGGCACAATGGATTTTACGTATGCTCCACAATACGAACAATTATTTCCCGCTAACCTTATGGATTGGGCTCTACTCGCAGATTTTAACTGCGATGGCAAAGCCGATATTTTTAGCTGGGTAGCCGGCGGATGCCAGGTTTACAAAAATACCGGCAATGCAACTGACGGTTTAAGTTTTGCCTTGGAAGAACCGATCCTGTACTACTTCAGTGCCCTGGAGCCACTCAATTTTTTGTTCATGAATTCAACCGATATAAATTCTTTCGTCGATGTTGACGGAGATTCGGATATCGATATCCTTATGTGGCTGCCGGACGGAGAACAGAACACTGTCGAGTATTATAAAAACCTAAGTATGGAACTATACGGTGTCTGCGATTCATTAAAGTTTGAACAAAAGAACCGATGTTGGGGAAAGTTCCAAGAATCTTCGACGGATTTTGACTATACTTTATTCGAGACCACCTCTCCATGTGATGGGTTATTGCCAGGCGAGGAAAATTGGGATCCGAATTCAGGTAGAAGTGATCGGCATGGCGGTGGGACTTTATTGGCATTGGATCTGGATGCTTCGGGGGTCTTGGATTTAATAGTCGGAGACGGAGGATCACCCCATTTAGCCTGGTTGACCAATGATGGAACTGCTCCTAATATGGATTCGAACATGGATTTTTGGGAAATGTTTGTTCCTAAGCCTGATTCCGTTCATCTTCCAAATTTACCCGCCACATTTTATGTCGACGTGGATAATGATGGAAACCGGGATTTGTTGGTTTCTCCCCAGGACGAAGCAGTTGCTTCTCACAATTTTGAATCGGCATGGTTGTACACCAACTCGGGAGCCGATAATAATCCTACGTTTGATTATCAGCTAAAGGACTTCATCCAAGGCGAAATGATTGATAACGGAACAGCAGCACACCCGGTTTATTTTGATGCAAACGGTGATGGATTGAAAGATTTGTTGATTAGTAGCAGAGAGCGATATGATACTATTACCATGGGTACCAAGGGTACCATCTATTACTATGAAAATACAGGAACATTGCCTAATCCAGAATTCACTTTAATAACCGAAGATTATCAAAATATTACCTTAATGGATATTGGAGCAGAAAAGAATTTTTACCCAACTTTTGGAGACCTTGATGGAGACGGCGATGAGGATATGATTTTGGGTGAATACACTGGTTGGATGTACTTTATGGAAAATACCGGGGGAGCGGGAAATCCGGCCATTTTTAGCACATTTGTTCTACTGGAAGATGATGTTTTTTCATTTATTCAACGAAGCATCTGCATACCAAAATTGGTCGATCTGGACCATGATGCTGATTTTGACCTCGTCATAGCCGGTACAAATGGACTTTTGGAATACTATGAAAATATTGGAACTTCTTCGGCTTACTCATTCCAATTTGTCACCGCCAACCTTGGAGGTGTTGACATAGGAGCAACACCCCTGGCTACGGCCTATGCAGTACCCGAATTTATTGATGTGGGAGGTCAATGGGAGCTTCTTGTTGGATCTTTAAGTGGAGATATTCATTACTACGATAATATTGAAGGAAACATAGGTGGCACTTGGAATTTGGTCACATCATCAGTCGAAAATATCAATATTGGTAAATTCTCCTCGCCGGCTGTTTATGATATTAACAATGACAATAAGTTTGAAATGATTCTTGGTTGTGACCGAGGAGGAGTCGCATTTTATACATCTACCCTCATAACGGACATTGGAAATGGTCATCTACCTGATGCCAATTTGAAAATTTACCCAAATCCTGCACGTACCCAGTTTATCATTGATCTTGGTCCAACAACATACAAGGAAATTATCAATACACATATTAAGATTTATGATATGAGTGGTCGTCTGCTTTTCGATAGGGGAGCAATACAGCAAAAAACAATAGTCAAGGCGGAATCTTTAGCCAGGGGTACTTATGTTGTTGAAATTGTTGATGGAAAGAAATCTGTTGCGTTAAAACTGCTGATTGATTAATCCTCAGACGCGCTTTATTCTTTAACAGTGCCTTAGTGGTAAAGAAGATGAAGGTCACGCTTATAAGAAATT
>CAZCAD010000013.1:0-14160 GCA_964496525.1 uncultured Flavobacteriales bacterium
CGTTAGGATTTGGAAACAAAATTAGGTCTATATCATCAAAAGACATGTCAACATTAACTGCGACAGGCTTATACGTCTTCGTTTGTCCGTCAAAGTCTGTTTGTTCCAAACGGTAATACGAAATTCCGAAAAATGGATTTCGATCAAGATCTTCATACGATAGGGCAGCGGTGCTGTTTCCGGCCCCGTCAATTTGCGATAAGACCTCCCATACCTGACTGTCCGAGCTACGCTCAATTGTAAAATAGTCGTTGTTCAGTTCCGAGGCCGTTTTCCATTTGATCGAGACTCCAGAATCTTCAAGTTCTGCCGTAAATTCAATCAATTCAATGGGGAGCGAACAACCTATACATAAGATTTCAGGACCTGTCAAGTCCCCGTCTCCAGCTGTCCAGACGGTTGTTCCGCAAATATCAATAAGGTTGGAGCTTCCGCCGCCGCCGCCTTTAGTAACTGATCCTCCGGGCGCTACATAAATAGCTGAACCACACGGTAACTGCATCTTCTTTCCTGTGACAAAATGCAGCTCACCCTCCACCAAAAGATAGACCGGAGGACATCCCGTTAAATCAACCATAACATCAACATCTACTACAGAACCGGCTGCAATAACAATTGTGTCATAGCAGCCCGGTATTGGTCCGTCCCAGGTTCCGGCACTACTCCAATCACCCCCGGGCGGTATAGCAGTAACCGTTGTCGAGAATAAATTGTTTTGAAAGCAAATGCTTAAAAGAAAAAGAAATAGTACAGTGGGTTTCATCTTCAAAAACGTTATTGACAATGGATACGTTTTCTAAATGTGTCAATCCGGGTAAAATCGGTTATATCTGTACCTAAATATACGATAATTATGCCATGACCGTTGGTTACAAAAGAAGGTTAAACCTTATTTATTGAAAATCTGATAGTTAAAGGTCAATTATTTCTTGGATCTCCTTCGTTTAAAGGATCGGAAGAATAGTATTCCAGCGACCAAGATAAAAAAAAAGCTTCCACCTCCGATGTAATAGATACGCGTCCAGTAGCGACGGTTTTCCTCATCTACCAGAAATTGATGATAGGCTTCGCTCATTCCTCCCGGAGATGGTGATTCAATTACCCAGGCGGTTTTACCTGATCTGCTCGAATCCGGATGAACAAGATTAAAAGTGAAGGCAGAGTCCGGTTCTCCAATATCAAAATTATAGGTTAGGGAGTCCACAATAAAACCAGCCGCATCGTATAATTTAATGTGCCCGGTCCTTCTGGACAAACCAAATTGAAGATTGCCAATAATATCGATGGTGTCACTTTTGTAAATTGAGACAAACCGCTCTTTTTCGCGACAAATAATAATGTAGGAGTCAGCTTCAATCCCTGTTCCGTTCGGAACAATAAATGCGTCTTTGTATTTATCGTCCGTGAATCCCCAATTACTGATGTCGATGGATTTGGATGATTTGTTGTACAATTCTACCCAATCTTGAGAAGAATCTGATTGAGATTGATAAACCTTTAACTCGTTAAAAATGATGCTGTCCTTAAAGGCACTTCTTTTTTTTGGTTCCAAAATAGGATCGAGAACAAGGTCTTCTTTCAGCATCACCGAAATAGCAGGCTCCTTTTCTTTGCGCCCTTTCCATCCTTTAAAATTATAATCATGTTCCGGCTCTACCGAAATACTCACAGGCACTCCATCAAAGTAGATTCCTTTGAAATCGCGTTCTATCTTCAAGCTATTGAATCGAATTGTTGCTTTTTCAGCTCCGGGATAAACAATGCTTACATAAGAGGTGTCTTTGAGATCAAATTTTGACAGCATGTGCTGTCTTATATGATATGGTCGAACGGAAATGAAATGTCGCACAATAGAGACTTGATGTTCCCAGTTTTTCATCGATGTTCTCCATCTTTTTACGTGAAATTTCATTTCCTCACGAATAACATCCTGCATTTCGTTCAGCAATTTTAACGCTGTGTCCTTATGATAAACTGTGTTGAGGTGATCGGCCATCGTGTTGATATACTGAATCTCCACTTCTTTATTTTCAAGTAGCTTTCGGATGATAAAGGTCGACCAGGGCGGATCCGGCCACTTTTCACCATTCGCATTTGTAAATTTGTGAAGGGTGTTTCGTTTATATCCCTTCGGCTCATTATTGCCTAATCCAAGATCAAGATCATAAAATACCCATCGCCATTGGGCAGAATCATTTCGCTCGCGCCAAAATCGAATATTCCCTCCGGCATCACGATTGTCAGAATATACTTCTCCAATATTGTATCGGATATAATCTTCTACATCCATAAATGTTTTGAGCTCCGCCATCGTCTCATTATTATTCATTTCGTTGTTCCGTAAAAAAGAGAGTAGCCTCTTGTAATTCTTGGATGTACCATGCCGAACGACACCATTGTGTCGAAGTATATCGACATTGTTCTTGTCTGTACCATAATTTGACTTGAGATAGTGTTCGCTGATTTTCTCCCTTAAATTCTGTATTCCCCAGTACCGGCCATTTAAATAAACCACAACCGGTCGATAGGCTTGAATGGCAACTCCGGTAGGTGCAGCGAGTTGTGTCATAAAGGCATCTCTGAAATGTGTCCGTCTAAAGTCTCCTCCCGAATTTCTAATGATGAATGATTTATATTTCTTGATGTCTTTTTCGGGAAAAATGGGGTATCTGATTCGCTTGTTTCCATACCTCGAGCGCGCAAATATTGCAATTGACTTTTGGGGAAGCCATCGACTGAATCCACCGAAAATATTTATTCCAACAGTTTGATTAAAGCATTCTTCGCCATCCGGTAGGTACATTTCAATATTTGCCCGGTATTCCCAATTCTTCCAATAGTTGGCTCCCAGATATGGCTCTATTGTGTCTGCACAGCAGCCTTTTACATAAATACCCCTTTCAAAATTCCAAAGATTGCCCGGATGGGTTGCAATAGAAACAATGGGTAAAGTGTACTCATGGTCACAGAAGTAAGACTGTGTTTTAATCTCCGAACGCCTTCCATCCAGATAGGAAATTGCCCGAATTACGAATGAGGTGTCAAACTTAATTGGGTTCCTGTATCTTCTTGAGCCTGAATTAGGCTTGCTACCATCAAGGGTGTAGTAAATTTTCGATCCTTCATCACCAATCAATTGAACCGAAACAGGGCCTGTATGAGGTCCGCCTTTTGGCTCAAAATCCAACCGTGGTGGTTCTTGTCCCAGAAGATTTACAGAAAGGCAAATCGTTATGGCAGTCAATAGCTGACGCATCAATCAAATGTAAACATTCATTTCAATTGCCTTCAATCCTCTTTGAACTATTTATTTTCCGCTTAAATGGCCATATTATTTGCAAATAATTCATTAATTCGTTTGATAAAAATAAATTGAAATGCAAGAAGAAATTTTAGGTGTCGCGATTGCTGAGTGGATTGGTTATTTGGCTTCTGCCGTAGTCCTTTCCTCTTTTCTCATGAAAAATATGAGATCACTGAGATTGGTGAATCTATCGGGATGTACAATTTTTATAGTCTACGGATTTGCATTGGACATTTCCTGGCCAATTGTAGTGACTAATATTGCCATTGTTTTAATCAATTTTTACTATTTGACCATGGTAAAAGCCAAAGCATAGATTCAGCAGATAACCATTTGGCCCTATATTCGTACCGTTTCGTAGCTATAAGACATTCATTATGCGCAATTTACTTTGGCTCTTAATATTAATAAGTTCGACTTCCTCGTGGTCACAAAATGCAATGGACAGTTCGACTATCTCCGACGAAATAACGTTGCTTTTTCTAGGCGATATTATGGGACATGGGCCGCAGATTACTTCGGCTTATGACGCTACAAAAAAGGAATATGATTATTCTTCGTGTTTCAAATACATTACGGATGAACTGTCGGATGCCGATTATACTATCGGTAATCTTGAGGTAACACTGGCGGGTCCAACATATAAAGGATACCCGCAATTTAGTTCGCCCGATAATCTTGCATTATCATGTAAAAATGCCGGTATCGATGTACTGGTGACCTCAAATAACCATAGTTGCGATAGGGGAGGAAAAGGAATTATTCGAACCCTTAATGTTCTGGATTCTATGGACATCATGCATACCGGAACGTTTTTGGATTCAACGGATCGAAAAGCGGACCATCCTTTAATAATTGAAGATGATTGTTTTCGAATCGCATTTCTGAATTACACTTACGGAACCAATGGTCTGCCCTATCCCGCTCCGACTATCGTTAATATGCTTGATAAAGAATTGATTAAAAATGACATGGAAATTACCCGAACCAAGAATGTAGATTATGTTATTGCGATAATTCATTGGGGGTCTGAATACAAACTGCAACCTACTCAGGAACAGATCAACTGGGGGAATTATATTTTCGAGCAAGGGGTCGATATGGTTGTCGGTGGACATCCTCATGTAATTGAAAAAATGGTCTGGACCAAGGCAGAGAAAGAAACCGATAAAGAGCAGTTGATTGTGTACTCCCTGGGTAATTTTGTTTCTAACCAACGAAAACGGTACACGGACGGAGGAACACTCTTTAAGGTAGAGCTCGAGCGAAAAGGAAATAAGATATCGATAAAAGAGGCCGGCTATCAGCTTACCTGGGTTTATACTCCAACAACAGACGGTAAGAAAAGGTACTACATTCTACCGGCTTCGAAATATGAGAACAATGAGGCTTTTTTTGATTCTAAAGAAAGTTTTGATAAGATGAAATTATTTCTTGAAGATTCGAGAAAGCTATACGGTGCCGAAAATGAGAATGTGCCTGAATGGAAATACGTCAATAAAAAATGGGCCCTAAATCCTTAGAACCCATTTTAGCGCATTATACCCTATAAGAACAATTTCGATTACTCTCAATACTGAACAGTAACCGAACCTTGTGTTACAAGCTTATTTCCGTTGCTTCTTTCAGCAACTATCACGTAGTTGTAAACGCCTGCTTCAACTCTTACATCGAAGAAGTTCGTCCCATCCCACTCAAATTCTTTATCCGTTGTTGTAAATACAACTTCACCTTTTGAATCTCTAATTTCGAGAACAAAAATTTGTATGTCCACCGTGTTAACCATCCAAACATCATTCGTGAAATCTCCATTTGGAGTGAAAATGTTCGGTACACCGATACAATCCTCGTCGGCTAGTTGATCAACATTATTTGGCTCAACAGTTTCATCAACATCTTCAATCTTCACGATCTCAATATCTTCATTTGGCAAATCATTTGATTCATCATTCGAATCAGATTGATCGTTCCCCTCAACTGTTATGGTTTTATCATTGTTTCTCGGCGCATCTTCATGTGAAGCATCTTCGATTTTTTCGAAAATCATAAAATCCACCCCATCCTGCAAATCTGTCGCATCAATCAATATTTGTTCAATAAGCTCTTCAGATATAACCAGATCACGCAACTGATTTTCCTCTCTGGCTTCCATTAATTCCTCTTCGTGATTCCTAATCGCGGAATCAGCCTCATCCTCTGGAACATAGAAGTTACCCGTAATCTCATTATTATTCTCTGAATTATCGTCTATAATAGTTTCTTCGATTGGAGTGGTAGAGCCCTCTTGGTCTCCCGGAGGATCAAGAATTAAAGCTCCGGAAACACTGGCAATAATGACTCCACCGGAGACAATTGCTATTTTAGCAAAAGTCGAAAGTCCGCCGGTTACAGCTGTAGTAGCTACCGTCGAACCTATGCTTTGAGAAATGTTTGTCCAAACCTCCGGACTAACGTTGCTCTCAAAACCTTCAAACTGCTGTTTGAACAACTCTTCTATGTTAATATTGTCTTTCACTTTCTTCTACAATGTTGTTGTCTATCAATAATTTGCGTAATAATTTTTTTGCTCTTGAATACTGAGATTTCGATGTGCTTTCCGTTACTCCTAATCGATCCGCTATTTCTTTATGAGAATATCCTTCGATAGCGAATAGGTTAAACACAAGTCGGTATCCTTCAGGAATACTATGAATAATCTTTAAGAGGTCTTCGGCGTTGATTGATTCTAATATATAATCCTTCTTTTCCAACATGAATCCTACAGTGTCGACATCCACATCATTTTGATGCTTTTTGTTTTTTCTGTACTGATCCAAAGCCGTATTGACCATTATCCTTCGTATCCATCCCTCCAGGGATCCCTTGTACTCAAATTCCGGGAGTTTTTTAAATATCTTAATAAAGCCGTCTTGTAAAACATCCTGAGCTTCATCATAATTACCAATGTAGCGCAGGCATACACCCATCATTTTTTTTGCAAATAAGTCATAGAACTTTTTCTGAGCAATTGGATTGCCAGCGACACATTCTTCGATCAGCTGTTCATCCGACATGATCACTCTTTCCTTTAATAAGACTAATATGCTTCTTAATAAGTTGCACCTATCTACTGATTATTATATAATTCCTATCTTTACGCGCCCCTTGAATTTAGCTGTAAAAGCTAATTAATTGGAACTTAACCTCTTAATTAATGTACAAGTGTTTTGTGTTGTTTTTTAGCCTGCTAATACTTGCTACTCCCGTGCTGGCAAAACATAAAAAATTAAAGTCGGGATGCTGGCATACCGAACTTCAACTCGCCCCTTCTGTTTCCTTGCCCTTTAAGATAGTCATTGAAAAAGAAAAGCAGCTATCTCATATTTATATTATAAACGCTGAAGAGAAAATTGAATTGCGCGAGGTTAGTTCAAAAGGCGATTCGATTTTCATTTCTTTCTCGGCCTTTGCATCAGAATTACGAGCGAAAGTAGTTAGCAAAGACTTTATTCAGGGCACTTGGTATAATCATGCCAAGTCAGGAAATTATAGGATTCCTTTCTGGTCCAGATACGAGGATTGCCCTCGCTTTGAAACAAGCACCGCATCATTTGATGTCTTCGGTCGCTGGGAAGTAACCTTTGATTATGATGACAACCCTTATAAAGCAGTTGGATTATTTTCTGAATTTAACCCCAACAAGTGCAACACGCATAATCGTTATCTCCAGGGTACGTTCATGACCGAAACAGGAGATTACCGATTTTTAGAGGGTTCTGCAAAGTCAGATAGTTTGTTTTTGTCAACTTTTGATGGATCACATGCCTTTTTGTTTACCGCTAAATACTTAGATGACACTTTGTGGGGCAACTTCTACTCAGGAATCCATTACAGTAATAAATGGTTCGCGGTTAAAAATGATACGTATGAGATTACACACCCTGACTCACTCACCTATATTGTAAAGGACTCACCTATTTCATTTACCTTAAAAGATCTCAATCAGGAGTACTACAACTACCCCAGTAAAAAAACAAAAGGCAGGGTAACGCTTATACAAATTATGGGTACCTGGTGTCCAAATTGTTTGGACGAAAGTATTTATCTGAGAGAACTTTGTAAAAAATTCCCTGACCAGCTTGAGGTTATTGTGGTTTCATACGAAACTCAAAAAAAGCTGGAGGACAAGATTTCTCAATTAAAGAAGTACAAAGAACATTTAAAATTGGACTATACATTTTTAGTTGGGGGAGATGCCTGTAAGTCTTGTGCGGCAGAAATGTTTCCAATGGTGAATGACATTATCTCATTCCCGACACTCATTTTCATCGATAAGAAAGGCGAAATAAGGAAGATCCATACCGGATTTAACGGGCCTGGAACGGGCAATTTCTACGCGGATTTTGTTGAAAGCACTGACTATTTTGTCAAGGGACTGATTGAAGAGGAATTTTAGGGTTGGTTAACAGACCTTTAGGAACAGGATATTTTATTTACTCTTCCTTCATGTCTTCCTCCTTCAAACTCTGTATTTAAGAAAGTATCCAGCATTTCAATGGCCAGTTCCGTCGATACAAATCTCGCAGGAAAGGCAATTATATTAGCATCATTGTGCTCCCTGGCTAAAGCTGCAAGCTCAGAGCTCCAGCAAAGTGCAGATCTGACTTTTTGATGTTTATTTACCGTCATATTAATGCCATTACCACTTCCACAGATCACAATACCCAAGCCTCCATTCTGCTCCACATGATTGGCCACAGGATGTCCAAAATCCGGATAATCTATACTCTCTTCAGAATTACAGCCATAATCTTCCACCTCTATTCCCTTTGTGGCTAAATATTTGATTAGGTCCTGTTTGAGTTGGAAACCCGCGTGATCACAGCCTATAGGTATTATCATAGCAATTCTTATTTAAATCTCTTTATCGTTCTAACCGTTAAACAAGAGTCTTTAAAGTTAGAACATAATTAGTTTGTGACGAATTTCCATTGTTCATAATTATTAACATCTTTTTTCCATGAATTGCTGTTTGATGAAAACCAGGCATTTACAGGTGCTTCTCTATTAACAATTTGAGTACCATTTTTGTTAATTGGCGTTAATAAATTACTGAAGAAAAAGGCGCACCTTTTTAGGATATGCCGATTTTAATTCGAGCTAATAATATAATCGAAAGAACATCTATGAAAACTGAACTTTTTATCGCTGAGTTGTAAACATAAAAAAAGGTTTTTTTGATATGAATGTTATTCACATTACAACTTATCAAATGATGTTTATAATTAACAGGAATATCAATAAACAAAGGCTTTTTGACGTTGATTACTTGTTAGTACTTTATTAAAAAAAAGCGTAAATTAGAATTCCAAATTTTTGAAGTTTGGTTATTAACAAATGAACAGCACTAATAATAATAGTAAAACTATCTACTTTCTTCTGAAAAATTTTATTGTTTGTTTATTATTTGGGTCATTGGCTTTTTCATCGAAAGCACAGGATATTAATCCGAACGGATACAATATTTTTTATTACGATGATGGGGATATTGCCAGCGAGGGCTATTTTAAAGATGGTCAACCTCACGGCATTTGGAAATCGTACTACCACGACAGAATACCTAAATCCAACGGAAATAAAGTTAAAGGCCTGTCGGATAGCATTTGGACCTTTTATGATTCATTCGGAAGAATAACCGGTGAATACGATTTCTGGCGTGATAAAAAATTCGGTTGTTCAAGAGAATATGACACCCTGGGAAATATTATTAGAGAAATGTATTATATCGAAAATGTTCTACAGGGTGAGATGCTGGAATATTATGCCAGTGGCGAACTGAAAAGATCACTCAACTTTGAGGATGGAAAAGAAGTAGGGGTTTCTCATGAGTACTCAAAGGATGGATCGATTATTACTGAGGAGGTATACGATAACGGCTTTTTGCAAAGCCGCGAGGAGTATAACCGATTTGATGAAGATGGAAAAAAAACAGGGATATGGCGTGAGTTCTTTGCGGACGGAAGCATTAGAACCGAAGGTGTCTATAAAAATGGAGAGAAAAATGGAGTATTTAAAGAATACAATGAAAACGGAAAGCTGGTAGAAATTAATAATATGATTAATGACACGACCTCAGCTAATCAGGATGATATTGTATTGCTCAAGCTTTACAAGGAATATTACCGAAGTGGAAAAGTAAGACTAAAGGGAGGTTATGCAAACGGAATGAAAATCGGGATTTTCAGAGAGTATGCTGAGAGCGGTGAATTAATTAATGGATATCTATACGATAAAGACACGGTTATTGCTGAAGGATTAGTGCGGTCTGATGGAAATTATGAAGGCGATTGGAAACACTTTTACAAGAGTGGAGAGCTAAAGGCGACGGGGCCGTATGAAGACGGAATTAGAACCGGCGAATGGATTTTCTATTTTAAAAATGGGAAAAAAGAACAAGTAGGAAAATTCAAGGAGAACCAATATTATGGTGAGTGGAAATGGTATTACTCGAACGGGCAGCTAAGGCGATCAGAGTACTTCAATAAAAGAGAGTTGTTGGAGGGAGTGGTGACAGAATGGGATTCAACAGGAAATGAAATTACCAGAGGAGAATATTATAATGGACTCCAAGAAGGAGGTTGGTTTTATCATGTGGGGGATTATAAGGAAGTTGGCGAATTCACAATAGGCCTTCAAAACGGCATGTGGAATCATTATTATAGAAATGGAAAAACAGCTTTCCGTGGAACATACGATGAAGGTGAGCCAAAGGGAAAACATATTTTTTATCATGATAATGGTCTTAAAAAGAAAGTAGGAAAGTATCAAGGTGGAGAAAAAAACGGTATCTGGAGAACATTTAACAGAAGAGGAGAGGAGATAGAAACAATTGTTTATAAAAGAGGGGAAATTCGTAGGATAAATGGCTTTAAGGTTGAGCCATTTGAAGCTGAATAAATGAAGAATTCGTCCAAAACAACTGTAAAAGACCAGTCGGTCAGTCGGTCATGCATCTTTAACTACATATACGAAAAAGGCAGAGTCATTGAACTTGTTTATCTCTCTGGCGAGATTGAAGCACTCTACGGCTTATCGCGCGAAGATTATATTGATTTAGTAATGCAAAACCAGGTTTGGTCTACACTCATGGTTGGGAGCGCTGAACCCTCAGAACGGCGATTGGATGAAATTATTAAAAGTGGCTCACCGGGTGCTTTTAGATATAAAATTATTAGAGATGGTGAGGAGCGATGGATTGAAGAGAAGATATTTCCGAATCCGGGAGGACAGAAGGGTTTTATCCTTTCAGGGATCATCCATGATATTACTGAACAACTTATTGCCGAAACAAAAATTGCCAACTCTGAACGAAAATTCAGACGTCTGTTTGAGGACAATTTAGCAGGTGTTTATGTAACACATGTAGATGGTCGAATACTGGATTGTAACAAGACATTCGCAACCATATTGGGCTACGACAGTCCTAAGGAGTTAATGAAGAAAACCGTAAATGAGTTGTATTTCGAGGAAGAGGATAGAGCCCCCTATCTTGAAAAATTAAGAAAAGAAGGCAGTCTTAAGAATTTTACTTCCACTCTGGTCAGTAAAGACGGACGGCGACTCATATTAAACAATAACGTAAGGATCATTGAAGACGAAAACGGAGAGCTAAATATTATTGAGGGCACCTTCATTGATGTTACAACTCAAACGGAAGCTTCAGAACAACTCGTCCAAAGTCGACAATCGTTTAAAAACATTGTTGACAAGTCTCTTGCGGCTATATTTATTTTCACCGAAGAAAAGTTAGTATACACAAATCCAATCGGCGACACCCTATATAAATCTCATCTCAATAAGAAAAAAAACCGACTGTTTGATATTTTCCCAAAGAAGTATAAATCTCTTTTTGATCAGCTTTTGAACGAAGCACAAAACAATATTCATTCGTACACAGAGATCAGTCTCGAAAAAGAGGGGGATGAAAAGCACTTCAATATTAATGTCGTTGAAATCATCCACAACAATGCAAAATCACAGTTGGTGATGTTGAGAGATATTAGCTTGCAAATCGAATATAATTTCCAAAAACACCGGGCTGATCTTGCTGAGTTTGCCAACGAAAAACTTCAACAAGAAATTGTACGACACAAAAAAACCCAGGAAGAATTACTTGACAAAACATCACGTCTGAAAGCCTTTCATGACAGTGCCCACAGCCTTTATGCTGTCACAATTAACAGCGAGTTTAATCTGACCTCAATAAATGCGAATTTCCAGGCGGCATTAAAAACACTGCTGAATAAGGAACCAAAAATAGGAGACTACTTACTTGACCACTTTTATACTGATGAGGAAGGACAAGCGGCTTTTGCGGATAAATTCGAACTAACGTTTGCAGGAGAGCCACAGGAGATGATATCACACTTTCCCACCAACACAGGTGAGTTTTGGGTTGAATCATTTTTCTATCCGATTAAAGTTGAGGGAGAAGAAACAAAAGAAATTTCAATTATATCGCACAATATTACGGACAAGATTGAAATTCAACAGCAAGCACTTGAGAGTGAAGCAAGTAATAGAGCCACTCTATTAGCCATTCCCGATTTTATTTTTAGGCTTAATTCTAAAGGTGTCTTCACTGATTCAAGAATAAAACATGAAACATTAGGTCCTCTAAAACAGTTTGTAACGACCGAAGATTTTGTTGGTAAATCGATAGAGGAGATTTTCTTAGACGAAAAAATCTCCGCAGAATTCATGGATAATCTGAAAATCGCACTTTTAGGTGAAGGATTGCACACTCAGCACTTTAGCTTCTATATTGGAAATCCGGATGAAGGAAATAAGCGATTCTTTGAAAATCGTTTTTCAAAGATCAATGAGGATGAAGTAGTTGTTATTTCCAGGGACATTACCGAGTCGATGGAGTACGAGTCGCGTCTGATCAAATCCGTTCGGGAAAAAGAGGTCTTACTGAAAGAAGTACATCACAGGGTCAAAAACAACTTACAGGTAATCAATAGTATTTTGAATTTACAGTCATCTTATGTGAGTGATAAGGAAATACTTGAAATAATTAATGAAAGCCAGAACAGGATTCGGTCAATGTCATACATTCACGAAATTCTGTACCAAACAAAGGACTTCAACTCCATCAATTTTGACGACTACGTAACTAATCTCGTTCAAAACCTGGTTCATTCATATCAAGTAAGGAGCGATAAGGTCAAATTGGATTTAGACATAGAAAAAGTGAGCCTGGCATTGGATCAGGCCATTCCCTGTGGACTCATCTTGAACGAGCTTATTTCTAATTCACTAAAGTACGCTTATTCAGAAGCTCAGTCAGAAGGATTAATCAAGGTTAAGATCAGCGAAAAGGACAAAAAAGTAAGCATGGAGGTTGAGGATTTTGGCAAAGGCCTGCCAAGCGGTTTTGATATCTCTCAAACTGAGACACTTGGCCTTAGTCTGGTTGATTCACTGGTGGATCAACTTGACGGTGAACTAATTTGCAAAACCGATAATGGAACAAAATTTTTAATTATATTTGAAAAGCAAGAATTTTAGCCTATGGCAAAGACAAATGTTCTGGTAGTTGAGGATGAAAGCATTGTATCTAAAGACATTCAGCATAGCTTAAAAAAGTTGGGGTATAATGTTGTTGGTGCCGCCTCTACAGGTGAAAAAGCATTCGAACTGGCTGCCAGCGAAATGCCCGATATCATTTTAATGGACATCATGTTGAAAGGTGACATCAATGGTATTGAAACAGCCGAGCGAGTTAAAAAAGAATTGAATATACCTGTAATTTATTTGACAGCTTACGCCGATGAATCAACTTTGGCAAAAGCAAAAGTGACAGAGCCTTTTGGATATATTATTAAACCATTCAAAGAAGTTGACCTGCACACCTCAATTGAAATGGCATTGTACAAATATTCCAAAGAAAAAGAGGTGTTAAAGGAGCGCGATCTGTTCTACTCTTTAATTGAAAACAAAGATTCAAACGATTTCATTTTTGTTAAGTCAAAAAGTCGTCTTGTCAAAATTAAAACAGAAGACATCTATTACGTTGAGGCCCTGAAAGATTATGTGGTAATTAATACACTCGACAGCCGCTACACCATACATTCAACCATGAAGGACATCGTCAACAAATTATCTGCCGATCACTTCATTCGCGTTCACCGATCATTCATCGTTCGGGTGGACAAAATATCTTCTATCGAATATCCGAACCTTCAACTTGAAAATGAAAAGAAAACTGTTCCGATTGGCGGGTCGTTCAAAGATGAGCTGATTAAGAAGCTGAACTTAATTTAAGACTTTCGGCGCATGGGAGTGTGCTTGATTCGAACGTTACCAATTTGTTGTAATGAAAATTACAGAAAGTAAAGCAAAAGAAAGAAATTGCTGATTTACTCATTTGCGGAGAAATCTGTTTTTACAACGTTGAGTCCGGAAAAGTAGATCACCACCCGAAAGAAATTGATTTGTTCGGTGACGAAGAAGATCCATGGCAAGATGTAAATAAGGAAATAAAAAAAATACAATGAAAAGACATTTTTTACCCCTTATACTGATTTCAGTATTGTTTTTAAGTGCCGACTCATTTGCTCAAAATGGAATAATCCAAATGGATTACACAGAATATTTCACCCCAAATGGAAGACAAGACAGGGTCGTTTATGTATGGAACACCAAAACTGGAAAATCTGCGCGTTATTATTATCAAAATGAGTCATGGAAGAAATCAACGGTGGCTCTTCCTGATAACCCCTTGGGGGACAATCCAAGTGAGGCAGGCGAAATCATGATGGATTACACAGAATATTTCACCCCAAATGGAAGACAAGACAGGGTCGTTTATG
>CAZCAD010000013.1:14260-18099 GCA_964496525.1 uncultured Flavobacteriales bacterium
GAAAATCTGCGCGTTATTATTATCAAAATGAGTCATGGAAGAAATCAACGGTGGCCCTGCCTTCTAGTCCTTTAGATTAAAACGCACTATAATATGCAGTAAGCAGAATGGTGCAAAAATTTTTCATAGAGAAGCACCACATACCCTACCGCTAGATCGGTTTGGAAAGGTAACCTTGAACAAGAGGACGACGTCTGCGTCATTGGCATCCAAGTCTATAAAAATAGATTTTGCGAGATGGAGTCCATTCTAAATTCTCTAAAACTAATTCAAGACCAACTTAGGAGTCAGTAAATTTCAATCACGCCTTGGCGTGACCGCCGGAAAAACCTAAATTTACTGTAACGTCAGACTGTCTAATAACCCACCTCATTTTATTGATTACATAAACCCTTCTTGCCTGGTAACCTTAAATCAATACTAATGACTTTAAAATTATTGATATATTCAAGGTTGTTAGACAAACTGACGTTAGATCACAATAATTAAAATGAAGTTTTTTCTGATATTAATTCTAGCCTCCTCCTACGCATCCGTAATCGGACAGATTCCGGAAGGAACCTACAAAAGCTCGGATGATTCTTTTAGATCCAACTTTTTTCTGGAAGTAAAGGGATTAGAATTTACTTTTTACGGTTGGGAAACCACCATCGATGGAGACACCATTTACTTCAGAACAAGGTCAAATGCCTATTTGGAAGGTACGCCATATTGCGGATTTGAAGAGTTTGAATATTCCTCTAAAAAAATCGACATTAGGAATCTGAGTTCATTCGATGTCAATTTGCAAAGTGAAGATCTTGAAATGATATTTCCACATACTTTTTTTGTGGAAATTGAATGGACTCAATCTAAAATTGATCTGTTGGCCGGTAAGGACATTTATCATAGCCGAGCTGATCGGTTCAAGTTTGAAAAAGTGGAGTAAAGAGAGCCAAGTGTCAAGTCAAGCATACTTTAGCCATACCAAGTCTTGATTTTTTCAGTTTTACCTTCGTTGAAAAATCCTTTCATAGCTACGGCTATGGGCAGATTTTTCGCCTTGTTAAAACTAAAAACATCTACGACTTATACGACACAGTATGCTTGACTTGACACTACCGATTAAGACTACTCAAACCCGTACTCCTTCTTCAAATCATAAACGTCGCGGATCATTTCAGCGACTTCGCTTTCATTGGTGCCGTCATACATTCCTCTGATTCTACGATCGGGATCGACCAAAACAAAATTCTCTGTGTGTATAAAATCTGATTCTGCTCCATGCTCAAAATTGGGATCGTCCGGTGATGGAACAACAAGGTAGGATTTTCTTGCGGCGATGTACAGATCCTCTTTTGATCCCGTCAAGAACCACCACTGTTTGTGATCAGCTTTAAATCGATTGGCATAAGCGTACATTATAGGGACAGAATCAATCTTTGGATTGACGGTATGACTCAGAATGCCAAAATGATCATCATCACTAAATTCGTGCTGAACCCTATTTAGTTGCTCAGACATAGTCGGGCAGATGCCCCCACAAGTCGTGAAGAAAAAGTTAGTGACGTAGATTTTATTTTTTAAAGATTTATTGGTAATCGTATCTCCTAACTGATTCGTAAACTCAAAGTTCCCGATTCGATGTCCCTTTCGGATTTTTTGCATTGAACTGTCCACTAATGCATCATTAACATCATGTGGGTTAATAACAGTCAGGCGATTTTTACGGCTGCGATTGTGTGCACTTTCAGGATTGTCACTATAGTAATAGATATTATAGATGCCGACGAAGATCATACCGCCTCCGACAATTAAAAACAATAGCCAATATCCCAGTTTTACTTTCACTTTTAGAATTTCACACCCATGATGCAAATATCATCAACTTGTTCAAAATCACCCATCCAATCGCTCAATGTTTTTGATAAAACATGCTTTTGCTCTGAAAGAGGTAAGGCCGTATTCTGAAGGATCAGATTTTTCAAGACTTTATATTTAAATTTTTTGTTTTTTTTACCACCAAATTGATCGGGATAACCGTCCGTAAATAAATAGACCTGATCACCCTCTCTGATTTTCATTGTGTGTGTCTCAAAGTCCTTCATTTCGGCAAATCTTCCAACAGGTTGTTTAGTCGCTTTAATTTCATGTAAAATAGATGAGTTATGATCTGATGAAAAGAGCACCGCCCGATCCAAAATTTCTTGTCTTGTTGACACCAACCAAAGAGCATTATTTGCACCTGCATAAGTCAAAGTCCTTGTTTCTTTTTCAAAACAGCAAAGCGAGATGTCCATCCCGTCTTTCAATTCACGACCCCCCTTGCTCAAAATATCAACAACAAGACCTGTAACTTTGTTCAAAATCTGTCCGGGCTCTCGAATTCTAAGTTCCAGAACCGCTTTATTTAATGCTCCCGAACAAATTACACTAACCATCGCCCCCGGAACCCCATGCCCGGTACAATCCGCAACTGCAAAAAAGAGGTACTCCTTATTACCAACCCTTGTTTCTTCTATCCAATAAAAATCTCCGGCCACAATATCCTTGGGCTTGTAAAGGATGAAACTATCTTTAAAAGCCGTTATAAACCGATCATCATGAGGCAAAATTGCTGATTGAATTTGTTTTGCATAGTTAATACTGTCAATGATTTCTTTGTTTTTTTGTGTCAGCAGAGCATTGTTTTCTTTTTCAAGATTTACACGTCTTTTTCGCTGGTATCCCACCACAAAAACTAATATCGAAATTATACCGAGTCCTAATAAGCCAACTATCAATAGCTTATTCCAGAACTTTCCTGATTCGACATCCAACAGTATTTTGCCTTGCTCTTTTTCATATAGTACGGCCAACTGCAGAGAATCTTGAAGTTGTTTACCGGCATACTCCATTTCGAGTTCGATGCGATCAATTTTTTCGTCGGTATTTATCTTTTCAAGACTATCTCTCAATGAAATGTATTGTTTATAATAGGTCAGAGCCGCCCAAGCCTGATTCAGTTCTTCGGATGATTTAGAAAGATATTTTAAAGCTTCTAACTCAACATCCTGGGCTCCTGCTTCTCTAGCAAGTCTAAGGGCTAAGAAAGCTGTATCCGAAGATGAGCGATGCTTTTTTTCCGCATCCAAAACATAAACCATATAAATCAATGTTTGCGATTGTCCAAAAATATCACCACTTTCTCTCCAATATGATAGGCTCAAAGCATACTTGGCCATTGCTTTTTTGTGGTTATTCAGGTTTTCAAAATAGACCAAGCCCATGTTCTCATTCTGTATAGCCATCCCCTTTTTATTCTCCAGGCTGTCATTTAGCTTGTACGCTTTTTCATAGTAATAAAGAGCTTTTGTATAGTCCTTTTGATACGCCTGAAGCAGCCCCAGGTTATTGTATATTGATGCGACAGCAGAATAATTTTTTTGCTCTTTGCGAAGTTTGAGTGCCTTTTTGTAATAATCCAAAGCAGTAGAAAACTCCTTTTTCACATGATACACGATTGCGGTAACGGCATAACACCTGGCCAGGAGAACTTCATCCTGTTGTTTATTGGCCAATTCAATTGCGTCAAAATAAAATTTCAGCGCATCCGCATGTTTACCCTGCTCCCTTGACAACCAACCCACATCAAGAAGAACTTCGCTCTTGAGCTGATAGTCGGAAGAGTTCTTGAGCAGAGACAATGCGTCCGAATAAAGACTGAAAGAAACACTCAATTGTCCTTTTTTATAGTATGCACCTCCAAGACCCTGAAGATTTCTTGCCCGTTTCTCAGGTATTTGATGAAACAAACCATATAGCGAATCAGCCTGATTGAAGTAAAGTATGGCCGAATCCAACTCCCAAACTTTTTCAAG
>CAZCAD010000014.1:0-10774 GCA_964496525.1 uncultured Flavobacteriales bacterium
TGAAGTTCGCATTTTAACCTAATCCATTTACTCAAAGATAATTATCATGTTGGAATAAAAATAAAGTCTCTTCATTTACGCCATCTCCATCCAACGAATCGGATTCGACTCCTTCTCTTCGCCAATAGTTGTTTCACCTCCGTGTCCTGTATATACCATCGTATCGTCAGGAAGTAAAAACATTTTTTCCAGAATCGTTTTTTTCAGCGTCGCAAAATCTCCACGCGGTAAATCGACTCTGCCAAAGCTTCCCTGGAACAATATATCGCCGTTGATAACGAATTTGCCCTCAGCAGAATAAAATGCGATATGTCCGGGCGCATGACCGGGTCCAAAAATAATTTCCAGTTTAGAATTACCAAAAGTCAAGGTGTCATTCTCATCGATAAAGTGAGTTGGATCCGGCGAAATTTCATATGCGTCCAAGCCATAAACCCGAGCAACCCGCTCAACATTCTCAAGATTATAAACATCCAGTTCGTGCATCCACAATTCCAAATTCCACTGTTTGGCTACAAAATAATTTCCAAAAACATGATCAATGTGGCAATGCGTGTTGACTAATTTAACAGGCTGAAGCTCCTCTTCTTCAATATATCCTGCCAAATAATCCTTCTCGTTTTGATCATAACATCCGGGATCAATTATGACACATTCGTTCGTCTCATCGCTGAGAATATAGGTGTTTTCCTGAAAGGGATTAAAAGTTAGTTTATGAACTTGAATCATATTTTAACATTTTTGCCGTTACAAATGTACACATTAGAACATCTATTATAGAAATCGAGTTAAAAGGTGATTTGTTAAAATGTTTTCCATTCAACCTTTTAACCCTTTTAACTGTAACTAACAGATTTAGAGATGTAAAAATATGGGAATGAATTGCACCTGATCGCAGTGGTAAAGCTCATTTGATTTCCCTATCTTTACTGATTGTACCAATGCGAAGGAAATTAATCGCCATATTGTGTTTTTGTGGACTGATTATCAGCCCGATAAACGTCGATGCTCAGTTTTATCAAGGCTCGTATCAGGAATTTGGTAAAAGCCGTGTGCAGTACAACAATTTTGGTTGGAAGTATCATAATTACAAACGTTTCAAGATTTACTATTCGGGTATTAATGAGGATATTTCGGTTTATGTGGCAAGAACAATGAACTATTACCTCAACAGGGCAGAGGCTTTGCTTGATTATTCCTTTCCCGAAAAACTGGAGGTTATCGTTTATCAAAGTCAATCAAAATACAGACAAAGTAACCTGGGAGTTACAAACGATGAGCAAAGTAATGTTGGCGGAACTACGAGGGTCATCGGCTCCAAAATCTTCATGTATTTCGAGGGTGATCATCAGAGCTTTAATGAAAACATAAAATCCGCCGTTTACCAGGTATTGCTAAAACACATGTTCTTTGGAGGTGACTGGAAGGACCAATTAAAATCTACCGTAAATTCCGGTATTCCACCGTGGTTGGAGAAAGGGCTAATCGCGTATTTTGTTAAAGGATGGGATGCGAATACAGAAAGTCACGTCAAGGATTTGATTCTGACGAAGAAGATTGATAAATTCAACGATCTTACTCCTGAAGATAAAAACTTTGCCGGCCATGCTATTTGGAACTATGTAGCTGAAACCCACGGGACGACGATCATCCCAAACATCATCTATATTACTCGCGTAACGAAAAATGTTGAAAGGGGATTCTTTTCTCTTTTGGGAATGGACTTTACAAAGCTGACCAATGCTTACATTTCATTCTATCGCTCACGCTATGTTGAAGAGTACAAGCATCAATCGGAAGCAGAGGGCGAGCAGATCGCCTTCAAACACAAAAAGGAATCGCACTACTACTCCGCTAAACTTTCTCCAAAAGGTGACAAGGTAGCTTACGTCGAAAATCAACTCGGTCGATATCGGATCAAAATAGTGGACTTGAAAAGCGGTAAAACTAAGAAAATATTTGCGGCCGAGCCGAAGATGGAACGAATTCAGGATCACTCTTATCCTATTTTAGAATGGCATCCAAGCGGTGATGCGCTTTGTTTCTTTGCAGAGAGGAAGGGGGAATTGGTCAAGTACATTTATGCATTTGCAGACAAATCCATGACCGAGAAACCTCTCAAAGGTCTCGACAAGGTTTTGGACTTCAGTTACTCTCCTGATGGAAAAAAAATAATTCTTTCCGGAGTCGTCAAGGGACAATCGGATCTTTATCTGCTTGACAATACGAGCAACACAAAAACGCGAATCACGGATGACATTTGGGATGATTTGCAACCAAGTTTTGTAGATGGTAGTAGTCGTGTGATATTCTGTTCGAATCGAATTAGCGATACGATCTTCAAAGCTCCGGAAATTGATTTCATCGATCGCAAAAATGATTTATTCATCTTCGATCTTAGTGAAATTAAACGAACGTACAAATTCCTTGAAAGAATTACGAATACCGAAGATGTAAACGAATTGAATCCATATCAAATTCAAAAAGACAAGTATATCTATCTATCCGATCAAAATGGGCTGTACAATCGTTTTATAGCTGAACGAGACAGCTTTATAAGTTTCATCGATACAACGACTCATTACGGCTATAAAACGGAAGGCTTTCCGCAGACGAATTTTGTAACAAGTATTCGTGAACAACACCTCAATAATGAGAATGAAATTGTGTACACCATCTACCAAAATGGTCACTATAAATTTCTAAAAGTCAAAGCGAATCAAGACAAGTTGGAAGTTCTGTGGAATACCACCTATAAGCAAAAAGAATTAGACCGTAAGAAAAAATTGCACAAAAAAAATAAGACTTCAGAAGTGGTCAACGATACGCTGATGGTCGGAAACTTGAAGTATCAAAAGCTGATCGTTAATATCGGTAAAGGAAATAAACTTACCAATCCATCGGGAAATAATACGAAGGACTCAACCCTTGTAAAGGAGAAAAAATTTGCTCCGCCGAAATATTTGATTTACAAGATAAATTTCGCCAAGGACTATGTTCTCTCGCAGTTCGATAACAACTTCTTATTTCCGAATTACCAACCATATTCAGGTCCGGGTTCTGTTTATTTTAATCCCGGCATGAACATGCTCTTGAAGATCGGTGCCAGCGATTTGTTTGATGACTTTAAATTATTAGGAGGTGTTCGAGTTCCTACCTCATTCAATAGTGGTGGTGAATTCCTATTTATGATCCAGCACTTGAAAAAGCGGGTGGATCATCGTTTGCTGTTATATCGTCAAAAGACAGTTAATGCGGCGGGGCTATATAAATGGGTGACACATGACATACGATATCGTATGAGTTACCCATTATCTGAAGTTTGGAGTTTGAGAGGTACCGTTAATGTTCGGAAGGACAAGCAGCTATTCATACCATACAGCGATAATTCCTTGCTCAGACCATCGATAGTGCAGTATAATACGGGCTTAAATGTTGAATTGGTGCTGGACAACACGATTCCGATGGAGTTGAACATTCGACGTGGAACGAGATTCAAAATTTTTGCAGAATGGCTCCAGGAGTTAGAAAATCCGTATGATGCGACCTTTAATTTTGGTGTTGATTACAGGCTCTATACTCGTATTAAAAGGAATTTTATTTGGGTAAATCGGTTTTCTGCCGCCACATCAGTGGGTGGACGAAGACTCCTTTACTATCTCGGTGGTGTGGACAATTGGATGCTCAGGACATCGCCGGACTTTGACCCTGACATCACGGTCGATCCATCACAAAATTTTGCTTTTCAAACCATTGCGACACCAATGCGAGGGTTTATTCAAAACACCAGAAATGGGAACAGCTTTGCGCTAATCAATTCTGAATTTCGATTGCCGGTCTTCAGTTTCTTCTCCTCTTACCCGATTAAAAGTGATTTGATACGGCACTTCCAGATTGTGGCATTTGGAGATTTGGGTGTCGCATGGACAGGGCCACATCACTTGCATACAGGCAATTACTTCAACACTCAAGTAATATATGATAAACCCATAACTATCAATGTCTCAAATCTTAGAGAACCGATCATCGGTGGATTTGGTCTTGGATTCAGAACCAAAATTTGGGGTTATTTCGTAAGATTGGATTTTGCTTGGGGAGTTGAAGATTTTGATATACAGAAACCACTGACATACTTATCTTTGACAAAAGATATATGACCCCTCAGACTATTTTCATTCTCGTTTTTATTGGTATTTTAGCCGGCATCGCTTCAGGTTTTATCGGAGTTGGTGGCGGAATAATTATTGTTCCGGCTTTGGTATTTGCCTTGGGGCTGACACAGCATGAAGCACAAGGAACCAGTCTGTTGTTGATGTTGCCACCAATTGGTATTCTTGCGGTAATGAATTATTATAAGGCTGGGGAGATCAATCTTACCTATGGAGCAGTCATTGCCGTAACCTTTGTGATCGGAGGATATATCGGCTCAAAAATCGCGCTTAAATTAAGTCCCGCCTGGGTAAAGCTCATATTTGGAATATTGATGGTTTATGTTGCTGCAAAAATGGTTTATGGCGGTTATCAGGATATTAAAAAAGAAAATGCAGAATCAAATTCGACAGAAGTCTCAGGAAATTCTTGAAGAAGTGATCTCCATTCGGCGACACATTCATCAGCATCCCGAACTATCATTTAAGGAGTACGAAACATCTGCTTTTGTTCAATCCAAGCTAAGCGAGTGGAATATTGATTTCAAGTCAGGAATTGTTGAAACCGGAATTGTAGCATACATCCCAGCCGCTAAAGAAACTGACAAGGTCATTGGTCTGCGGGCTGATTTGGATGCTCTTCCGATCACTGAACAAAATGATGTTCCTTACAAATCTCAAAATGAGGGTGCGATGCATGCATGTGGACACGATGTTCACACAGCTATGTTGTTGGGGGCGGCAAAAGTCATAAAGGAATTGCAGGCAGATTTAAAAACCAACATAAAGTTGATCTTTCAGCCTGGCGAAGAGAAACTACCCGGAGGAGCTAAACTGATGATTGAAGAAGGCGTTCTTACAGATCCGGCAATTGAAAAAATGTATGCGCTACATGTATTTCCGGAATTAGATGCCGGTCAAATCGGATTAAAGAGTGGAATGTACATGGCCTCCACTGATGAAATCTATATCACGGTGAAAGGCGTAGGGGGACATGCGGCCATTCCTGCCAACTATGTAAATCCGCTTGTTGGAGCATCTATGTTAATTCTCAGACTTCAGGAGCTGATTAAAGAAAGACAACCGGAGGATGTACCTTGTGTACTCGCCTTTGGCAGAATTGAAGGTTTAGGAGCTACGAATGTAATTCCGGCTGAAGTTAAAATTCAAGGTACTTTTAGAACCATGGATGAGAAATGGCGTCAAGAAGCGCATCGCATTATTCGAGAGAATGCTCCTGAAATCGTTAAAGAAATTGGTGCTAAAGCTGAAGTTGATTTGCAGGTGGGGTATCCGTTTTTGAAAAATGATCCCGAACTAACCGAAAAAGCCAGAACCCTGCTTAAAAAACAGCTGGGTGATGACAATGTACACGATTTGCAGCCTCGAATGACAGGTGAAGACTTTGCTTATTTTTCTCAAGAAGTACCAGCCACTTTCATTCGAATAGGTGTTAGAAATACCGAAAAAGGAATCATTTATCCGATTCATCATCCTCAGTTTGATATTGATGAGAATGCTTTGGCGACAGGAGTTGAGACCCTTTTGACCTTATCCCTGCTCTATAATTAACCAAATTTGAGTGAAAGATTTAGTGATGTTCATATTCGTACCGGAATAGCAGGTCTAGTGCCATTAAGAACACACTTCGTACGATATTGGTATATTTGGCACACTAATTAATCATTTAAAATTGAACCAAATGAAAAAGGCAATAATGATAGTTGCGGTTGTAGGTGGTTTAACCGCCATGGCTTCATGTAAAGGAGACCATGTTTGTTCATGCACTGTAGTAACAACAGGAACAATCAATGCGACTGTTACAGTTGATACCACATATACTGATATGAAAAAGAAGGATGCTGATACCGAGTGTCAAAAAGGAGATGCTACGGTTACAATTGGTGGAGATACATATACCTCTGATTGTGAATTGAAATAACATTAGAAGCACTTTTTTTCTTTAAATCTTGAACATTTATTCAAAATGTTCTGTGTTTTCAAAGAGAACATTAATTTTGCCCAAGAATTTAAAACTAATCGATTATGAAAAAAATGATGATAATGGTGGTAGTTGTTGGTGGTTTGACCGCTTTCACGGCTTGTAAAAAGGACCATAATTGCTCTTGCACCACTGATAGTACGGTAACAGGCTTTGCAACTGTTAGCGTAACATGGGATACGACATTGGTCGATATGACTAAGGGAGATGCCAAAACAACATGTACTGGCCTTGACTATTCTGTCAATACCGGAGGAAGCAGTGTTACACAGACATGCGCCCTTAAATAAGTCCAAAATAACATTCTATTATCCCTGATGAGTTTTGACCTCATCAGGGCTTTTTTTGTCTAAGAACCTGTTCACGATCTTTTATAATCGGATAAAATGCCCCTTTTTCACTACTTCTGCGTTAAAAAACAATCACGTATCTACGGATATGCTCCTGTTTTTTGCCTTGAATTAGCAAAAAATGAACTATTTTCTCTCGAAACAAAAGATCCTGAACAGGTTCTAATTTTATCCGTATGAAACTTGTAAGCTTACCGCAGCTATTATTCTTGGTTTGCACAGTCTCATGCACGAAGGAATATTTTTGCGCCTGTACAACCACAGATTCATCCGCTGCGATTCCGGATTCGACAACGACTTATTCTATCACAGCAAAGAAGAACGAGGCCATTTCATTATGCGAGAATGCTTCCTCCTCAGCCGGAAGTTTAACCACGACTTGTAAGATTCTTGAGTAGCACTGCTACATATCGAACTCATTTTTTCATTCTTGCGGAAATTCCTCCTCTTTATTAAATTTTCTCTTCATTTCAGTCTTTCTTGTATAGAAGAAATTTATATTTATATCCTCAACCTCTTAGAACCTGAATTAAAATGAAAAAACTAATCATCTTCTCTTTCGCAATTGCTGCCTTCGGAATGACCGCTTGTAAGGCAAATCGAACATGTACTTGCACAACGACCATTGAAGGACCGGGAGGAACAACCACTGCGACCTCAGATTCTACATTAATAGATGTAACCAAGGGCGAAATAAAGGATTATTGCAAAAACAAAAATGATAAATACACAGCAGGACTTGAAACAATAACAATTAGCTGCGTTTATTAGAATTCGATGTTAATCCGTCTCTCATTGACCATCTTATGTCTTGCGGTTTGTGTTATGATTCCGATTTACTTTGAAACTTTATTGGAATTTTTTGTAATTAAGATCGGAACCGGTTGGGTTTTCAGCACACTTTACATGCGACTTTTAGTTGTTATTTTCTTTGCGATCAGTCTTAACTCGATTTTTTCATTTTTTTCAAAGACTAGAAAATTAAAGATGTGGGTGACATTCCTAATTGCAGTTGCCCCTGGAATTGGAATATCCATGATTCGACCAGTCTGGCAAGGAGAATATGGAAGTGTTGAACAGTTGAAGAACTTACCTGATCTGGACATAAGCGGACTTCGAAATGAAACGAAGGGAATGTTTAGTAGCGGAAAGGGTAATCAAATCGTTGCCTTTTTTACTTCCAATTGCCCTCATTGCATGAACTGTAGTAAAAAACTGGGAATAAACATTGAGGCCGGAATGACTCTTCCGGTTACCACCTTTTTTCCGGGAGAAGCTGATGATGCAAATCGATTTTTGGACAAAAATAGGGGCTCAGAATTTAACTCTTACTGTCTAAGTGACTCTACCTTTCTAAACAACGCCGGTCAATCATTCCCTGTCACATTCCTAATTGACAAAGATGGCAAAACACTCAATTATTGGAAGGGCGATGTGGTCAATTATAATGCACTTGATTATCTCTTAGACATGGAATAATGCGTGAATATGAATTCCATATCTGCGATGTCTTGACATGACACCGGTGCTCTCCTAATCATTGCTCTTTCAACTTCCTAATGTCTATAGCTTAAAGACTAATGAGTATTGACTAAATTTGTATCAATGAAATCATTCGACATTCCGGAATATTACCGATCACCCATTATTTCCAGGGTTAAGTCGATCAGGACACAAGCCGATAAATTGAAAAAGGATTTCTCACCTACTTTTCTTGATTTTGGAGGGGTAGAATTTGTTTTAGCCCGACACTTCGGATTTTGTTTTGGAGTAGAGAATGCGATAGAAATTTCCTACAAGGCTATACAGGAGAACCCCGCCAACCGGATATTTTTGCTAAGCCAAATGATCCATAATCCCGGTGTCAATGAGGATTTGGAAGCTCACGGCATCACCTTCATTCAAGATACACTCGGGCAGCAGCTAATTGACTGGAACGACTTAAAATCAGATGACATTGTTATCATTCCTGCTTTTGGAACAACCATTGAAATAGAAAATAAACTCAATGAGATTGGTATTGAAATTCAACGATATGACACCACCTGTCCGTTTGTAACCCGGGTTTGGAAAAAATCCGAAAAGCTCGGTGCCGAAGACTATACGGTCATTATACATGGAAAAGATAAACACGAAGAAACTCGCGCCACCTTTTCTCATTCCAAACGCTATGCCAAGGCCGTAGTGATTAGAGATTTGGAAGAGGCCAAAGTTTTAGGTTCCGTCATTCTGGGAGAAAAATCAAGATCCGATTTTGAACAATTATTTGAAAGTAGGTACAGCGACGGATTCAATTCAGATCAGGATTTGGATAAAATTGGTGTTGTCAATCAGACCACAATGCTCGCCTCTGACACTCAAGAAATTACAGACTACTTAAGAGAAATTATTGTACGGAAGTTTGGCGAGAACGAATCTGATGTTCATTTTGCGAATACAAGAGACACGCTTTGTTATGCAACCAATGACAATCAATCCGCAAGTCTGAGACTATTAGATGAGGAGGCTGATCTTGCCATCGTAGTCGGTGGTTATAATAGCTCAAACACCTCCCATTTAGTCGAGTTATGTGAACAAAAATTTAGAACCTACTTTATTAAGAATGAAGACGAGCTCCTTTCAAAATCAGAAATACAGCATTTTGATTTGCATGAAAAAAAGGTAAAGACAAGCTCCGATTATTTGGACAAATCCGATAATATCCGAATCATCTTAACCGCCGGAGCATCCTGTCCGGACGCAACTGTAGACCGAATCATTCAAAAAATTCTGAATTTTCGAATGTTAGATACAGATATAGAAAGTGTCTTAGACAGAATTCAAGATAATTACGGCGATGGAGTTTAAGCTTGAAAGTGAATATGAGCCAACAGGTGATCAGCCTGAAGCGATTCGTCAAATTGTCGAAGGTCTGAATGAAGGTGTAGCGTATCAAACCCTGCTCGGCGTTACAGGAAGTGGAAAGACCTTTACGATGGCAAACGTCATTAAAGAAGTCAAACGACCGACCTTAATTTTATCGCACAACAAGACCCTTGCAGCCCAGTTATATGGCGAATTCAAGCAATTTTTTCCTGCGAATGCGGTTGAGTATTTCGTCTCGTATTACGATTATTATCAGCCCGAAGCTTATTTGCCTACGACAGACACATACATTGAAAAAGATTTGTCGATCAATGATGAAATTGAGAAGTTACGCCTTTCGGCGACCTCTGCCCTTCTCTCGGGGCGACGTGATGTAATCATTGTCGCATCGGTTTCATGCATTTACGGAATTGGAAATCCTGAAGAATTCAGAGATGGAATTATCGAATTAAAAAAGGGCGACCAAATTAGCAGAAACAAATTCTTGCTTCGGCTTGTCGAAAATCTCTACTCGAGGAATGACACGACTCCTGAAAGAGGCAACTTCCGAGTAAAAGGAGATACCGTCGATGTATTTCTCGCTTATGTTGATTATGGTCTTCGAATCATTTTTTGGGGAGATGAAATTGAGCAGATTTACACCTTTGATACCTTGAACAATTCCAAAATGGAGGAATTTGAATCCATTAATATTTTTCCTGCCAACATTTTTGTAACCAGTCAGGCGACGATTAACTCGGCAATTGGACATATAGAAGTCGACCTTGCGAAACACCTGGAATACCTAAAAAAAGAACAGAAAGAACTCGAGGCGAAACGAATTGAGGATAGAGTAACCTATGATCTGGAAATGATTCGTGAGTTGGGCTATTGTTCGGGAATAGAGAACTATTCGCGCTATTTTGACCAGCGGGAACCGGGAACACGACCCTTTTGTTTGATCGATTATTTCCCTGATGACTTTATAATCATGATTGATGAAAGTCACGCAACCATTCCCCAAATCAGGGCCATGTATGGTGGAGATCGATCAAGGAAACAAAACTTGGTTGAATATGGATTTCGTCTGCCCGCAGCAATGGATAATCGCCCATTGAAGTTTGATGAATTTGAGACCATTACCGGGCAGACAATTTATGTGAGCGCTACGCCATCAGATTACGAGTTGGAAAATTCTGAGGGCGTTTACGTGGAGCAACTGATTCGTCCAACGGGATTATTGGATCCGATGATAGAAGTCCGTCCGAGTCAAAATCAAATCGATGATCTAATTGAAGAGGTTCAACAACGAATTGAGAAAGACGAGCGAACACTGGTTACAACACTTACAAAGCGAATGGCTGAAGAACTCCAAAAATATTTGGACCGACTGGGGGTCCCATGTCGGTATATACACTCGGATGTTGACA
>CAZCAD010000014.1:10792-18085 GCA_964496525.1 uncultured Flavobacteriales bacterium
TGACACCTTAGAGCGCGTTGAAATTCTTCGGCAATTGCGATTAGGCGAATTCGATGTTTTGATCGGTGTCAACCTGTTGAGGGAAGGTCTTGACTTACCTGAAGTGTCTTTGGTAGCAATCCTGGATGCAGATAAAGAAGGTTTTTTGAGATCGGAGCGAGCTCTTGTACAAACTGTTGGCCGAGCAGCGAGAAATGTAAATGGTAAAGTTATTTTCTACGCCGATAGGATGACCGATTCAATGCAAAAGACCATTGACGAGACGAATCGTCGAAGAGGAATTCAGAAAGAGTACAATATCGATCATAAGGTCACTCCTACACAAATAAAGAAATCCAGGGAGAGCATTTTGAAACAGACAAAAGTTGCTGATGGTGATAATGAGACCGCTATTTACGAGATAGAAACAGAAACTGCATTAGCTGCTGATCCGGTTGTTCAGTACATGACAGCAGAACAATTGGAGATGGCAATTGCGAGTACGAAAAAGCAAATGGAAAAAGCTGCAAAAAATCTTGATTTCATTGAAGCTGCCAGACTAAGAGATGAAATGTATGTCTATCAGAAAAAATTAAAAGGAAATGGAACTAATTGAAGAAGTACAAAATGTAATTGAGCATTGCAGAAAATACGCTTCGGATCTTTTAATCGAAACCTGCGAGGCGTATCCATTCGGTGCATTTATCGATACCATTGGCAACGTGCATCCGATGGAAGTCGAAGTTGATAAGAATAATATGCCGAACGTCGGTCAGGTAATTTCCCAACTTAAAGAATATGCGGATGCGGAAATGCAAGTAGAAAAAATGAGGGGTTATGTACTTTGTTATGAGGTTAGTTATGAGATGGAAGAAGGAGGCCAAAGTCTGGATGCGATTGCGATTGATGTGACACATGTCGAAGAAAGCCCTCCACTGTTCTATTTACCATTCAATGCAGGTGAGGAAATGAGCGTCGGAGAGCTGTTTGCGGTGGAGCGCAGCTAAAACGTAATTTCAAAGATCCTGATAGAGGTGAACGCCTTCAATTATATAAAAAGAAGAGTACTTATTGAGCGCCTCATCATAAGGCTGAAGAAAATTACACCTTAAACTTGTTCCCCTTATTCTTAGTCATGAGCGGGACGCTTGCGCCGACTGGGGTTTTACACCTGTTCAAACAGGCATTTCATAGTTAAGCCGGTCGTAACTATTGCCTGGCTGTATTGATTCGACTTTACACCCCAGGTGGTAATCATTACTGTATAGATCCCTTTTTTAGTTTTAGTGGATGCCTTAAATTGGTTTTCCTTATCCCTTAATCTTTTCAAGTAGGCAGCATCAAGTGAAAATTCATCATTATAGAACTTAATTTCACACAAATTCACAACATCATCATCTCGATCAATAACCAAATCCACTTGCGCTTTAAGGTTATGCCAGCTATAATTTTTGGACTCAATTTGGTCGCACTTCAATGCTCTTTTAACCTCGTTGTAATGCTTCAAACAAATTGTTTCAAAGGCATAACCACACCATGATTTATACTCTTGCTTTTGAAAAATTTGAGTCCACTTTGATCCTTTAAATGGTATCATAAACTGAAGGTGAAACAAACAAAATTCATCGTAAATTCTATACAATATTGTTTTTATGTCGTCTCTATACGCACCGTATTTTAATACGAAACCTGACTGCATCAATTCTTCCAGAGAATCCGAAAACCTTCCACCTGATGAAATCTTTAATTCTTTCAAGATTTCGTCTCTGCTAATCCCTTCCTTCCTGTTGTTGGCTAAGGCATTCATTATTTTTTGGTGAAATGAATTTTCATCAAATAAAGATTTAAATACTTGATCGTATTCATTTGCCAGATATGCCCCTTGTTGAAAGCATAAACGGTCTATTGTTATTACGGCTGATTCCCCCGCTTTTACATGCTCCAGATATTCAGCAACACCCCCTAAAACCATATAAATCTTCAATATTTCATACTCTTCCATTGGTATTCCCTTGTACTTGAAGAAGGCTTGAGTTTCATGCAGATTGAAGGGCTTAAGCTTAATCGTTTGTGTTATTCTTTTACTTAAGCCTTTTGAATTATTAATAATCTTTTTAAGCATATATGAAGCTGCCGATCCACATACAACCACCACCAAGTCGCTTCTTGTGGTACAGTAGTCATTCCAGAAGTTTTCAAAGACAGCTAAGAAGCCAGATTTGTGTGAATCCACCCAAGGAAATTCATCGATGAATATTACCTTTTTTTTCTTTGATTCTTTAATCCCTTTAAGGAATGTCTTGAGGTAACTAAAAGCTTCAAGCCAATCGGCAGGTTGTTTCTCTTTTTCAAAGTCATTCGTTACTTCGTTTAGCTTAAGTGTGAAGTTCTTTATTTGGTCCGCTCTTTTTCCAGTACTTAATCCAGTAAAACTAAAAGTAATCTTATTGCCAAAAAACTCTCTAATCAAGTAGGTTTTTCCAATTCTTCTTCGTCCATAAAGAGCAAGCAGTTCTGATCTGTGGCTAGTTAGTGAGTCGGTTAAAACTTGCTGTTCATGCGCTCTTCCTACTATTGTTTTTGACATAGCCAGATCTTTCTTAAAGATTTATTTATGTGCCAAATATATGAAAAAATAATCAATTTGGCACATGAATAAGTTATTTAAATTAATTATTCACGTGCCAAAATATTAAATAATTCATCAATTTGGCACGTGAATAATTTAAAATATTTCTTTAACTTTCTTTACGCAAGAGGAACAGTAGCATCCGTCTTCATCTTGCATCTCAGGAACCTCCATGATCATGGGGAGATCGCTGCACCAGCACTTAGCTTCACGAAGCTCCGCTCCGCACAGAAATCCCTGATAGCAAGATGCACATTTCTTCCGTGTCCAATTTTCTTTCATATACTAAAATGGCGGTGTAATAGTTTTCCGAATTATAGGTCTCAGGCTGTACAGAATTTGATATGATGACCTCAGTCGATGACCAAAAAATGATGCGTTGCAGAAATAATATCCAAAGAGAAAATAGAATTCGATTCATTGGTAGATTTTAGGTTTATAATAAAATCGAATGGTCTCTCTGCTGCGCCAAATCCAATGTGATGTGCCGACTATTTGCAGAGATTTGTTTTTTGATCAAGGCGGAAAAAACGAGCCTAGCACCGCTAGGTAAGATTTTTTCAACGCAGATGAAAAGACAAAGAACAATGCTTGGGTCGGCTAAAGCATTCTTGACTTGGCGCCTGGTTAAGTCTATAACAGGCATTACCGTTTAAATGTTACATTTCATAAAATTATTTTCGATGAAAACGACAAAATTAATTCCGGCTTTTGTAATGGACGGAATCGCTGTTTTGCTTATTGTCCTCGGGATAAAATATCAGGGAGCTGCAGAAAAATTGGGCGAACTAACGAACGATGGATTTTTTGCAGAACAAAACATCAAACTTCAGGAGAAATACGAATCGTATGCTTTATTCTTATTTATTGGAGCGAGTGTAGCATTTATCATCGGCGCAATTTTCATCTTGAAAGCAATCAAGAATAAAAAAAAGGCGATTGAGAAGAAGACAGAATGGGAAGATATAAGTTAGAGCTTTATGTCCTCCTGCTTGGAATGAGTAAAGTCTGCAATGATGTTTCCGGTCGCATCCATCATACCCCACTTACCTTTTTTCTTTAGATAAAAACCCTTATCACTTCCCTGAGCATCTTCATACAAAAATTCAGGTTTTGGTTCTTTTTCCGCATCGTAAACAACGGCTATCTTCTCGCCTTGGTATAATAGAATTCTTGCTCCTTGCTCGCAACGCATGGTTCCAACTTTGTCAATCTGAACATCCTCGTAATAGGTTTTACCTGCTTCATCAATTAAGCAATAGCTCGAGCCAATTTTACCAAAGATCAAATGGAAATAAAAATGCCCTTTTTCACTGTACTCGATGGTATCATATCTAAAGTCATCAAACCCTTCGGTTTCCGGAGCAATATAGCCCCACTTGCTTCCGATCTTACCAATTCCGAAAGCTCTTACAACTTGAAATCCTTCGATTGCTTTGTCAGATGTCAACTTGGGAAATTCACCCGCATAAACAAAAGGGTCCGAATCAACCGCAGTATAACAGAGATAAAATGACTGTTGTCCAAATCGACTTCCTCTGTGCTCAACTTTCAAATAGTCGACCTCATCCACTCTTTTTAAATCTTTATCCAGAACATACCAATTTCCATTTTCAAGAACTGCAAGATTGCCGTCAAAATCAATAGGTGTAGCCGCTTCATAAGGCCTGTCATTCAATGGGAAACCGTCAAGATTAATCACATGATATCCCGCCTTATTCTTAACCAAAAATGTCCGAGCCCTGTTTTGAATATCCAGATCGAGTTCGTAAGGAATAGGTTTTACTACCTCTTTTCCTCTATGAATTATGGACTGAGTTCCGTCCTTTTTTATCAAGATTCGATAACGTGCATAAGGTGATCTTTTCTCGTCTACAATGTCGGATGCAATAACCGTTCCTCCTATACTGACATAATTATATGATTTATCTGCGAATCGAATTTTATAAGCATCATTACTTCTTAACAACCACATTGTATCAGCCTCGGACGGTTGAAATACATATTCCCCTTTTTGATCTACGGCTCCCCAAATTCCATTCTTACTAACCACGAAATAAGGTGTTCTTCCGGGACCGTCTCTATCCGGAATTAAATTCGCTTTTGAAATGAACTGATACTCGTAATCCAAAATAATCTCACGCTTTTGAGATTCAACATTTAGTAAAGTCAAGGCATAAAGGCCTTTCTTATTTATATGTGGTTCGATTTTGGTTCCCTGAGCACAAACTGCTCCGCCTAAGGCGGAGAGGGTCAGGATCACAAAAATTGCTCTCATCAGCTGGGGTTTTTTGGCTTATTTATTCAAATATAAACATCTATGATCAGATATACGCTAAAACGGAGTGGCTGAATTTCAGTCTAATATGCGAGCATAACTCTTTCTAAGAATAATGTATCTTGCCTGCCCTTAACCTACATGAATGAGCTGGATTAAAGAAATTTCATTTGAAGAATCAAAAGATAAGTTACTGAAACTTTACGAGCGTCTTTCCGGACCGGATAAGAATGTGGACAACGTCATGTCGGTTCACAGTCTTCGACCTCATTCCATGGAGGGGCACATGGTTTTGTACAAAAATATCCTTCATCATTCGGACAACCAACTACCGACTCATTATCTGGAAACCGTCGGAATCTATGTTAGTCATTTGAATAAATGTACCTATTGTGTCGAGCATCATTACGCCGGCTTGGCGAGAATTTTAAAGGACACCGATCGTGCGGAGCAAATCTACAAGGCCGTAAAGTCAGGAGCTTTTGATGAGACTTTTAATAACAAAGAGCGACAAGGTCTTCGCTACGCGGCCAAGCTAACCATGAAACTGGATCAGGTCATCGAAGAAGATGTCAATCTGCTGAGGGAAAATGGTTTTGAAGACGGCGAAATTTTGGAGATCAATCAGATAGCCGCATATTTCAATTATGTCAATCGAACAGTTCTTGGTTTAGGAGTTGATACGGAAGGAGATATTTTAGGGCTTTCTCCGAATGATTCGGATGATCCGGATAATTGGGGGCACAATTGAGAGAAATTTCAAACCTTGCCTACCATGCCTTCGGCAGGTAAACGGGCAGGCAGGTCTCAAATTTTGAGTATTTCGTCTGTTTACTTCAAGAGTAACAATTTCTCAACTGTTCGTTCAATAATATTGGAATAGCCCCCAACAGAAATCTGCCTTAAGCGGAGAGCATCAGGGAGAGAAGTAGTGAGAGCCCTACCGGAGCTGATTGCCTGCACTTGTCGAAGGCCGGCGTGGTTGGCCAAACCACAAACATACCCTAAACCGTATAAAATGTAACCTTTTTTGCAATTTTGGGTATATTTATCTAGTCTTTTGTCGGAAACAGATGAATTTTATAACATCATCAATTTTGGGTTAGATTTTCATCTTTATTTCTTTAGCAAGATGCCTATGCATCGGGCGACAAGAAAAAAGTGAAAAGATGGCCCGAAAGAATGGTGTTTAATTTTAGGTGTTTCCGACAAAATACTATTACAGTATGAAATGCTTAGCTTTCATATACATCTTGCTACTTTCAATCGGCGCTACCGCTCAGTTTAATAATATGAGCCAGGATTTTATTGCCGAGAGGAGTATCGGTTGGATAAAAGCCTCCTACTTTGAGGAAGGTGATAATCCCAACTATCAGATTTTTTATCAGTTTGATAGCTTAGGAAGACTTGTTGAATCAACTACCTCTGACGACATCCTGACCTTTTGGACTTATGACGATAGGAACAATGTTTCCGTCAAGTCCACTGTAAATCCGGCTATGGGAAATAAGATTATTGAGTACGCCAAGGGCTGGCAAACTTATTTAGTAGTTATTCACAGTTCTGAAGGAGACAGTATTTACCACAATATTATTTACGATACAATCAACACGCCTCAGGGAAAGTTTATTGAATGCTACGATGTGGTTTATCCGGCGCGAGACACAACGTACCGTCAGGTATTTGATATGGATGGCAAAATGAGACGCCACGAGATTTTATCCGATGTCGGTGAAGTTTTAGCTTCCTACACCTATGTTTTCATGCAGGGTAAGCTTGACTATACCGAATACTATGAAGGTGAAGAGTTTATCTACAAAGAAAAATTTACCTATTACGAGGACAGTGATATGCGAAAACAGCGCGTTTCCGTTCCCGGTGACGATATGTTCTCCAACGAATCTAAGCGCTATGTCACTATGTATCTTGTCAACGACGAGGGTCTGCTGTACGAAGAGGTTGAATATCTCGGATCGCAACACACCTCAACCATTGGATACAATTACGAATACTATGGTGTTGAGAATGAAGAGAGGGAATAATTTTTGTATTGTTGAATTGTTGAATTGTTGAATTGTTGAGGTGTTGAGTTGTTGAGTTTTTGAGTTTTTGAGTTTAGGGACGTTAGATCCTTCGACAAGCTCGGGAACAAATGTGGACGGGCATGTAGTTCGACTTGCGAGAATTTTGCAAATTTTCCGGTCTCACTTACATCCTTTCCGGTACATCGATACCTAGTAATCTCATCGCCTTTTTAATCACCTTGCCAACCGCAGCACTTAAATGCAAACGCATATTTTTAAGATCTTCATTCTCTTCCTTAAAAATAGAGACTGATTGATAAAAGGAATTGTACAGCTTCACCAAATCATAGGTGTAGTTGGCAATCAGCGCCGGTGAGTAGTCT